>JAISQH010000354.1 GCA_031274385.1 Planctomycetaceae bacterium
ATTGGATGAAAGAGATTTTACTCGATAATATCGATGATGTCGTCGCTGCGCGACTTGTTGGTGGAGGAGGAACGCGATCCGGCGGTTGCGCTGCGCTACACCGCCGGTTATGCATAATCACGTCGCTAGCGCGACTAAAATCGTTCCCCACAAAAAATGAAATAATTAGGATTTTTTCAAGTTTGCGCACAAAGATGCACAGAAAATCATCGTTGATTGGCATTTTCTTGGCGTTTTTGCACGCCAATTTGAATTGAATTTAATTCTTGCCGTCAAGCAAGGAATTGTCTGTTGTTGCGGTTTCTTCGGCAACCAGAGCCACCGCAAACCAACCTTTTTCAATCCGGCAATGTCCGGTCGTTAAATTGGTAAATCGCGGATCGTTTTTGAGAAACGGCGGTCGCAATGACAAAGAACGGTTCGGAGGAAAAATTGTCGTGAAAGCAGTTCGTAATACCAGTTGACCACGTGACGCATTGATAAGATTGATCACAGGGTCACGCTTCAAAACAAGTTCGCCTTCGCTTGTCACCACCGGACGATAACAGACAATCACCTTGAAATGACGATAAATTTGCCGCTGAATCTTGAGCGAATCCAACGAAATCGAAATCTCAATACGCCCGTCAACAAAACGAACCGTAATCGGATTGTATTTTGCAAAAGCAATTTGAACCTCGTCATGTTCTCCCGGTTCCGCAAATTGCGGTCGGTTGAATTTTTCCGCCGCCTCCCGCCGAATTTCACCAACCGTTGCGGCTTTCCCGTCAAAATTCAGTTTACCAAACAACATGTTGATCACCGATTCGTGAACTTTCAAATCGGCAAAAGAACCGGGCAATGTTTCCGGTGCCGGCGTGTTGCCGCTCAAAAAATCCTGACTCCGAATCGCCCACGAACTCAAAAGCCAATCCTCTTCCGTTCGCGCATCCTTCTTTTCAAGGAATAAATCAAAACGCTTCGATAACTCCTCCGATAATTCCCGATATTTTTCGTTAAATTCCTTAAATCGGTTGTCCGCCTCACGATTCACCCGTTCACGTACCTGACGTGTGATTTTCTGCTGAGTTTCCGACCGGGCATCCGTTTGACGCGATTCGTATTGGTTCCGAACCGCGTTGCGAACCAAACCGGAAAGAAGCGGAATCCGATCAAAATCAGTTTGGAAATTCAATAATTCCAACCGGTTCTTGCGAACCTGAACATGACACGGCGCAAGAATAAAACCCGTTTCCGTCAATTCAATCTGCTTTTGAGCTTCATATTCGGCTTGTCCGCCGGTAAGAAGAGTTGTAATCGTGGCATTGGCTCGTGAAGTCGTTTTAACCGTTCCCGAAACATCCAGCGAAAGAAGAAGACGATCTTGCGCCGGAATAAAATTCATTTCAATATCCGTATCGGTTTGACGCCGCCCGAAAACCGGTTGTTCCTGAATCACATCGCGGAACATCGCCACTTCCGGCTGAGCCGGCGGTAGAAGATAATTGACCAAAACCTTTGAAATATAAACCTTCACATTAGGACCGCCGTACAATTCGCTTGTCAACAAACCGAGTTGGCGCAATGCGGGAGTTCGTGAAAACGAAAGCCGAGTTGCCAAACGGAAAAGCGTTTCCATATCACTCATTCCGCCCGTCTCTTCAAACCGCTCCATGCCGCGAATCAGCGTCATCGGAGACTCCGTGTCCGCCGACCAATTCGCCAATTCTTCCTGCCACGCCCGAAGCGGTAAAACATTCAGATATTGACGCTGTTTCTCGGTCAACTTCGGATCATTCAGCCGGAACAAAACAACATTCGCCCGATCACAAAACGAAACAAGCATCGGAACCGGAATCGTTGAAACAATCGTCGAAACCCGACGATTCGGTTGGTGAAACATCTCTTGGCATGTTGACAAATCCGTGAGAAATGACTGCGTGTCAAGATAATCACACCAAAGCGAACCGATTTTCTCCTCTTTATCTTCCGTATTATCCGTTCCGGTCTTTTTACCCAGAAAATAACTTTCAACAGCAAGCGTCAACTCTTTCAACCGTTGAACATCCGCAATCTTTTTCCCGAAATGCCGTGAAACCGGAAACGAAGCCGCCGCTTCGGCTTGAATTGCCGCTCCCCAAAGAATCTCACGCCGTTCCAATCCCAGCATGAGTTCTTCGAGTGCCGTATCCGTCGGAATCGTTGCCTGCGGCTCCGTTTGCAACGGCTCCGTTTTCAACGATTCCGCTTGCAGCGGTTCTGTTTGCAACGGATTCGTTTGTAAAGATTCCGCGATGTTTTTTGTTTTCCGGTTTTTTCGGATGAAATCTAATTCAACGGTGGATTTTTCCAATTGTTTCAAATGCGACCAGGCTTGTGCCGAATCGTTCTGATTCATATAAAACAAGGTCGCTTCCAGATGGAGCAGGGTTTTCTTTGCCCATTGAGCAAGTTCCGACATTTCGGGATCGCTCTGTTGGGCAATCGACCGAAGGTTTTCGGTGAAATGAACCGGATAAAACTCGTATTTTGCCGTCTCAGAAAAATTAACACCCGTCGATGCCACACCGGGCAAATCCTGTTTAACCGGAGTTGATTTAATAGAAAACGGCGTGTTGACAGCCCGTTTAGACCATTTCTCAGCCGTTGCCTCTTGTGAGAAAAGCCGAGTGGTTGAAAGCAATATCAACAACAGAACAGTAAACAACACTGTCTGTTTTGTTTTCTTTATCTGCTTGGCGTGTTGATTCAATCTCACACAATAACCCGTTTTCTTTTTTTTGAGAGACAAAAAAGAAAAAACAACGAAAGAGACGAAATGTTATTTCCGATCTTTTTCGTTCTGTTTCGTTCGTTTTGTTCGTTTTGTTCGTTTTGTTTATTTCGATGCTTCGTCTGTTACGTCATTTCAAAAACATGCAACCGAATAGTCGAATAGGGTAAGCATAGTTTCCTTTTTCGGCGATTTCGACGATAGAATTGAGAAATTCCTGTTGTTCGGATTTTGCAGGGTCTTCACATCGAACCATCACCGATTCAGGGCGACCCTTGCGGTCGCCCTGAATCGGTGATGGTTCGGGGCAACCGCAAGGGATTGCCCCTACAATCAAATCGAACAATTATTATAATCCCCAATTCCCAATTGTCTGAACAAGATTTTTCGGATTGATAAAATTGGCAGGATAATCTGTTGAGAATAACAGACTCTATCTCAATCACTGTTTTTCAACATGGAAAGGAAATCCTCCTCCAACACGGTGGTCTTATTTTAATGGGATTTCGGTGAAGTACAGTTTACCGTCTCGGAACAACTCGATTTCGACGGTTCCTTTGGGCGTTCTGATATTAGACCAATTTTTGGCAATGTAACGCACATCGTTTTGTGAAGTGGTGACCCATTCATGGATTCCGACAATCACATCGCCTGACATGATATTTGTTCTTGCCATGAGGCTTCCTTCACGAATTGCCTTCACAACAACACCGCCATGAGGACGTTCCGATAAATATTGGGCAACCATCCGTTTGTATTCTTCTTCGGGCATGGGAGTGTAACTGAAGCCCAACGTTTCCCAAACAAAATCGTCCAGATTGTTTTTTTTCTGAACTGCCGTTTTAGGCGCGAAACCGGAATTGGCAGACTTGGGCATACCGTTTCGGGAATAGGAAGAACCACTTTGAGCAAATTGCTCTTTGTGCGGCGGTCCTAAAGAAACAGCCAGATCAAGCGTTTCCGAATTTCGCAAAATAGAAAAGGCAATGTCATCCCGATACTTAACATCAATCAAAGCGCGGGAAAAATCGAGTTTGTTTGAGATGTGGTATTGACCGATTCCTTTGATAATATCACCTTTTTCAATTCCGGCTTCGGCAGCCGGGCTATTGTTCTCAACCGATTCAACCACAACATTAAAACGGTTGCCTCTTGACAGAGAACTTGGCAAGGACGACGAATGATTGCTGTTTTCTATTTCTTCCTGATAAACTTTGAGACCGTGCGTGTTGGATTGTTCGGCGATTTCTGCGAGCAATTTAGCGGCAACATCGGTTACCTGATCAATAGGAATGGCAAACGCGATTCCTGCGGCACCTTGCCGGATGGCGGCATTGATTCCGATCATTTCGCCGTCAACATTGATCAGCGGTCCTCCCGAATTACCCGGATTGATTTCGGTGTTCGTTTGAATGGCAACACGGTACACCAACGAATCATTCACATCCACTTCCCGATCAATTCCGCTGATTCGGCCATCGGTCAATGAAAATGCGTATCCGTAAGGGTTGCCGATAGCAATACAACTTTCGCCCGGAATCAAATCATGCGAACGACCCAACGTTATTGTTTTAAGTTGTTGGCGTGCATTGATTTTGATAATTGCCAAATCGGTATCCGTGTCTCTGGCAACAAGATTAGCGGTATAAACATTCCGGTCAAACGTTGTGACCTGAATTTTGCGAATCCCTTCGACAACATGGAAGTTCGTAACAATGTAACCCCGTTCATCAATGATAATTCCTGTTCCCATTCCGTTGTAAGATTTTCCGGCGTCTTTTGAAGAATTGTTTAATTCATCAACTTTATCACCTTGAATACAGACAACTGCTTCGCAATTCTGTTCGTAGGCTTTTGTTGCCCAGTTGCTTCGGGACTCGGAAGCGTCAACCGATACGGAATCCGTCAAATCCGGAATGATACCGTATGCTGCAAGAAAAACGACGAAAAGGAAGCAAATGATTCTTTTGAAAGAGCTTGCTTCGGTTGATCCGTTGAAAAACATCGTATGCGGCAAAAGGGTAATGAATTCGGAGTAATCGGTATAAACCGTATAAGCGTTGTTTTTTGACGTAAAACACGCTTACTTTCACTTTTCGGCGTTTGAGAAGGAACTGCTTGAAAAGGAGTGAGGATGCCAGAATAATCGGCAAAGATTGCCTGTTTTAACGCCGGATTCGGAGTTTTGGGTTTGGGATTGGGGATGTGGGGTTCGTAGATTAATAGACCTTTTCTCTAATTTCCCTTGTTCCGTAAAAAGAAAATTTAACACCCCCGAAGGGGCAAAATATCCTAGCGTAGGGCGTTGCCCTTGTTCTACCCCACAATTTTTTTGAGACACGAACCAGACAAACAATACAAGATAAACGAAAGAGCCATCA
>JAISQH010000370.1 GCA_031274385.1 Planctomycetaceae bacterium
TCTTTATCGATTTCTTCTTCAATAAACGTTCCTTATCAATGTGATTTGTGATTTGTGATTTGTGGGAGACGCAAGCGGTTCAAAGACCGGCTACTGATTACTATACTCTTTTCACTTGAATTTTCGGTTTTATTTTTCTTTTACGAAGTAATAAGGTTGCCAACCTTGCCTGTTGGAAACTCCAAAAACGGAACGGGAAAAAAATAAAACCAAAAACTAAAGGCAACTTCTAAAAACCCATTATTTTACCTAAAAATTGCTCGCAAGTCCCTTATTTTTCAATGCGAAATTTGTGGAAAACAAGGTTTTTAGAAGAGTTCCCTTCTATTTATTTTCCTTTTCAAGATTCATTTGCATTGGAGATTCGCGGATCAGAAAATCGTGAACCCGTTTAAAGTCCGAATCGGTTAAGGCTTGTGTGATTTGCTCTTCTTCTGTCAACTTGTTTGGTTTTACCGTTTCGGCTGTTGGGGACGTGACCGGTGCAACAGAAGAGTCGATCACCAAAACTTGCCGTTGATTTTGAAGCAAGGTCTGCCAAAACGAACCGCTCAGGAAACCAATGAAAAAAACAACAAAGAAAACAATAATCAGCATAATTGTTTGTCTCATTAGGAGTTTCTTCCTTCGTGCCTTTGCACACAACAAAAAAATCGAAAATAGAATGTCTTTTTTCAGAATACCCAAAAATGATAGAATAAGGGAACTTCTAATTACTTATTTTTAACGCGAAACACACGAAAATACGAAATACACGAAATTTCAATAAATGCCGTCATAAAGAATACTTTCGCGACTTTCGTTTTTTGGCGTGTTTCGCGTTGAAAAAAATTTTTAGAAGTTGTCATAAGATAGAATAACAAACTATTCAATCCTGACAAGAGCAATTTCGCCCAAACGGTTCAAACGCAAACTGTTCAAACAGCTCCAAACCGAAAGATTCAACCCAATCATGGTGACTTTCCATGCCATTGTTCGCAACTTATTTTGAATGTTACAGATCGATTGTTGTTTCCTTTTGATTGGTTGCGACCATTTTAATTCTCTGGTAAAATGACGCCTCTTTATTGTCGCTGTTTTACGTGCAGTGGATCAATTCAATTTGATCAAAAACTGACACTGCAACTCACCATTCTTTAACCAAATAGTTGAAATGGAACGATATTCACATCTTAAACAAACCGACCCGGAAATTTATGAATTGATTCGGAAGCAAACAAACTATGAATCAAGTACGTTGAAAATGATTGCTTCCGAGAGTTACGCTTCTTTCAGTGTTCTGGAAGCCTGCGGTTCGATTTTGACCAACAAGTACGCGGAAGGTTATTCCGGCGCGCGATATTACGAAGGGAACGAGTTCGTTGACCAACTCGAAACTCTGGCAATCAACCGGGCAAAACGGCTTTTCGGAGCAGAACATGCCAATGTTCAACCTTACAGCGGTTCTCCGGCAAACCACGCCGTTTATCGGGCATTGCTAAAAACCGGCGATAAACTAATGGGAATGCCGGTTCCCAGCGGCGGTCATCTGACCCACGGTTGGAAAGTCAACTTTTCTGGAATGGATTACGTTCAAATTCCTTACAGCCCCAATCCTGAAACCGGCAAGTTCGACATGGATCAAATCCGCCAGACAGCAAAAAAAGAACGACCCAAAATGATTTGGGTTGGAGCAACCGCTTATCCGCATAAAATTGAATACAAAGATTTCGCGGAGATTGCCGGAGAAATTGATGCGTATCTTGTTGCAGATATTGCCCATATTAACGCGTTGATTGTTGCCGGAGTTCATCCTGATCCGGTGCCGTATTGCGATGTTGTGAGCAGTACAAGCCACAAAATGCTTCGGGGACCGCGTGCGGGTTTTTTGCTTTCAAAAAAAGAAGATCGGTTTCAAACAAACTATTTTTCCGACAGTAAATTGAATCTGGCACAACGAATTGATCGGGCAGTTTTTCCCGGTTTGCAGGGCGGTCCGCATCTTCATATTATCGCCGGAATGGCAACCGCGTTTCAGGAAGCAATGACGCCGGAATTTAAAAATTACGGCGTTCAGGTTGCCAAGAACGCGAAAAAATTAGCCGATTCGCTCCTTGCCAAAGGTTATACCTTAGCCGGCGGCGGAACAGATACCCACCTTTTAATTCTCGATTTCCGAAAAGAAGAATTTACCGGAAAAGAAGCAGCAAAAGCGTTGGCGCAATCAGGAATCATTGCCAATTTCAACATGGTTCCCGGCGATCCGCGCAGCCCGTTTGTGACCAGCGGCGTCCGTTTGGGAACCCAATCATTAACAACAATAGGAATGAAAGAAACCGATATGGAAAAAGTAGCCGGTTGGATTGACCGGGTTTGCCGGAACATCGTTCGTATCAACGACGAAGCCCCCAAAATCCGTCTGGAAATCGCTGAATTCTGTTCGCAATTTCAGTTTCCGGGAATTACGGAATAAAATCAGAAAAACCGGTATTGGAAAAAGATGTCAATTTCAATAATTTTTTACCACTTTTTACCAATTCAAACGCAAAGAATCATGTCCACATTAGATATTATACCCGAACCCTTGCGAACGATGTTCGAGCAAGTCGCGATCTCTATCAGGGAAGTTGCCGAACAACACAAAGAGACCGAAAAATCTTTTGAAGCACAATTAAAAGAAATTGCGGAACAGCACAAAGATTTCGAGCAGTCTGTCAAAGCAGGTTTCAAAGAAGTTGCCGAACAACAGAAAAAGACTGATGAGCGTATTAGGAAACTTGCCGAGCAAATGGGTTTTTACGGGAATCGCTTGGGCGAATTTACAGAACATTTACTTGCTCCCGGTATTGCGAAAAGTTTCAATGCGCTTGGTTATGAATTTGACCAAGATGATGTTCGGCGTCTTAGAATCAAAGACTCTGAAACAGGTAATGACCTTATGGAGATTGATTTTTTACTTGAAAACGACGATACGTTTTTGGTCGTGGAAATCAAAACGAAACCGAGTTTCAATGATGTTAAAGATCATGTGAAACGTCTGAGAATTTTTCGGCGTCATCTGGAAGAAGAGGGGCGTGAGTTGAAAAAAATTATTGGAGCCATTGGCGGTGTTGTGTTTGAAAAAAATATAAAAATCGCAACACGTAAAGCCGGTTTCTTTGTCATGACACAAAAGGGGGAGGATGTTCAGATTGACGTCCCGGATGATTTTGTCCCAAAAATATTTTGAACTTTTACGATTTTTACCACTTTTTACCACATTCAAACGCAAAGAATTATGTCCACATTAGATATTATACCCGAACCCTT
>JAISQH010000432.1 GCA_031274385.1 Planctomycetaceae bacterium
GAGGAGTCAGTCCGCCGCATTGTCGAAGGCGATTTCAATGAGGAAATGCAGGAAGTACGCAATGAATTAAGACGCAAACAAAAATTGCTCGCCGAACAAGCCAATGTGATTGCCGAAAAGGATAATGCTCTTGCCGAGCAAGCAAAACTCATCGCCGAACTTCAATCTCGGCTCTCGGCGTTCAAGGGTGATTAGAGTTTTCGTCAGTTGGCGAATTGGTGGTGGAGTGGAAAATGGATCAAGTCCTAATTATTTCAATGAAACTTTAATTTTTTTGGAGGCAACAATGCGATTTTGTTTTTTGAGTTTTTTGTTTTTTACCGTGTTTTCGACTCTTATTTTTGCACAAGCGACAGCCCCGATTTTTATTGAAGCAGAATCGTTTGTTGACAAGGGTGGTTGGGTTGTCGATCAGCAATACATGGACGTAATGGGTTCGCCGGTTCTTTTGGCTCACGGAATGGGCGAACCAGTTGCTGATGCCGTAACGGAAGTTGTCTTTCCCAAACCGGGAACTTACCGCGTTTTCGTTCGAACCCGAAATTGGGTCGCTCCTTGGACGCCGGAATATGCACCCGGAAAATTTCAAATGAGTGTCAACGGCGAAAAACTGGAAACCGTGTTCGGAACCGAAGGTAACCCCTGGCATTGGCAAAACGGCGGGAATATCAATGTCAAAACCGAAAAAGTCAAAATGACGTTACATGATTTGACCGGTTTTGACGGTCGGTTGGACGCGATCATTTTTACATCGGATGAAAAGTACACTCCGCCGGAAGATGTTAAAGAAATCGACAAAATCCGCCGCCAAACCTTAAAATTAACCGCGACACCGTTGGAGGCACCGTTTGCGAAAGAAGGACCGTTTGATCTGGTGGTGGTTGGCGGCGGTATTGCCGGTATTTGTTCCGCAATTTCCGCTGCAAGACTTGATTGCAAGGTTGCGCTGATTCAAAACCGCCCAACCGTCGGCGGTAACAACAGTTCGGAAGTTCGTGTGCATCTTCAGGGGCGCATGGGACATCCGCCTTACCCGAATCTCGGAAATCTTGTACACGAACTCGATCCGCAGCATGAAGGAAACGCCCAACCCGGTGAATATTACAAAGATGAGAAAAAACTCAACGCAATTAAAGCCGAAAAAAATATCACGCTGTATCTGAATACGCACGTTATTGCAACAGAAACAGTTAAATTGCCGGATGGTTCGATTGAGATTCAATCTGTTATCGGCAAGAATATTGAAACAGGAATTGAAACGAAATTTGCCGGTAAACTTTTTGCGGATTGCAGCGGTGACGGAAATCTTGGTTTTCTTGCCGGAGCCGAATGGCGGATGGGGCGGGAATCGAAAACGGAAACCCGCGAAACTCTTGCGCCGGAAAATCCTGACAAAATGACAATGGGTGCTTCTGTTCAATGGTATTCCATGCCAGCCAAAGATGCCGACGGCAAGCCGGTTAAGACGGAATTTCCGCCGCTTCCTTGGGCGCATCAATTTACGCACGAAAGTGCGCAGCCGATGATTCAAGGTGATTGGGATTGGGAGACCGGTTTGAATTACGATCAGGTATGGGATATTGAACGGATTCGGGACAACGGGCTTCGTGCCGCTTACGGTCATTGGGCGTACATGAAAAATCAAAGCGAACCGAAATGGCGCGAAAAAGCCGATACGCGGAAACTCGGCTGGGTTGCGTTTATAGCCGGAAAACGTGAGTCCCGGCGGTTGATGGGTGATGTGATTCTTCAGGAACAGGATATTGTACAGCGTGAAATCTGGACTGACGCCAGTTTTGTTACAACATGGACAATTGATCTGCATTATCCTGAAACGAAAAATGAAAAATATTTTTCCAATGAAGCGTTCCGAACGATTGCCAAACACAAAGGGATTCAACCCTACGCCATTCCATATCGTACACTTTATTCGAAAAACGTGTCGAATCTTTTCATGGCGGGACGATGTATTAGCGTAACACATGTTGCACTTGGGACGATCCGGGTTATGCGAACCGGCGGGATGATGGGCGAAGTGGTCGGAATGGCGGCGTCACTCGCGAACAAACACAACACCACTCCGCGCGGTGTGTACGAAAAATACCTGGACGAATTAAAACAACTCATGGAAAAAGGTGTTGCGCCAGCACCGGAAAAATATTGGCATTCGGCGCAGCCAAAAGTGTCCGGTAAACCAATCAAGGCTGCACCGCCAACTTGGTTGCCGAAGGCGGGAAAAAATCTTGCCCGTAACGCAAAGATTACTGTTTCAAGTCTTTACAAAGGGACAGATTATCCCGCTTCAAACATTAATGACGGCAAATTCGACATCAACAACAACGCCGGACGTTGGGTCAGTGAAAATCGCGACGAAAATACTGATTTGCAAACGGATCCGCATTGGGTTGAGTTGACGTTTGCGGAACCTGTTGAGGTCAACGCTTTCCGCCTGATTTCCGGTCAAGCCGGCAGTAACACGCCGATTCAGGGATTTGTTCTCCAATACCGTAACGGTTCAAAATGGATCGACATTAAAGAAACAAAAACAGAGTCGAACGGAGAACCCGATATCGGCAAACGTTTCCCGACAGTGAAAAGTTCTGCGTTCCGCCTCGTAATCACCGCCACTCCCGGCGGTTTAGCCCGAATCTGGGAACTGGAACTGTACAATATCAATGAGAATCAATAGAAAACTTCTAAAAATGAATATTTTATTTACCACGAAAAACACGAAATTTCACGAAAAATACAATTGTTGTCAATCGTTTGTAATAAAAAAGTTGTAACAAAAATCCTTTCGTGTTTTTTTGTGTTTTTCGTGGTTAAAAAAGAGTTTTTAGAAGTTCCCTTATGGTATTGAATTAAAAACAACTCCGTAGGTAACTGTCTCTTTTCATTTGCGTGCAAAGACGCAAAGAATCAAAACGAGTATCTTTATC
>JAISQH010000523.1 GCA_031274385.1 Planctomycetaceae bacterium
ATGAAATTGATAACCGGATATGATAAAGATGCTCGTTTGATTCTTTGCGTCTTTGCGCGCAAACTTGAAAAACAAAATAGACCGTTACTCTGAAGTGTATGAGGTTTGCCGGTAAATCGGTTTGTCGTTTCCGGTGTTTGTGTAACGCGGATCAATATGAACAATCCGCCCTTCTTCAGGAATCGGTTCGTATTCCATTGTTTTTATCCTGTCTGAAGTCGGCGGAGTCATGCGTGAATGCGATTCGTTATTGTTGTCAGAAAAAATCGAAGAAGGTAAAAGCGAAGAAATTCGCCGTTCCAACGTCAACCGGGCAGATTTAATGTTCGGTAAAATGGGTTTGCGCAACCTTGATTCTGTTTCAATAATCTGTTGGGTCGGCGATTCCTCAATCATCATTCCGTCCCATTCGGGTGTTTCCAGACCGTCAAGCGGCAATTCCTGACCCAAAAACTCCTGATCGCAAAGCGTATCACTTCCAAGACCGTCACCCCAAAACGGAATGGCTCCTTTAGTTGGCGGTTGTTTGCGGATCAGATTCCGAATAAAAATCGCCGGATCACGCGCAGCCTTGTCCGTCAGAATTTTAATGTTACCCGCAATCGGTTTCACATCCGTTCGAAGCATCATATCCACTTCACCGGTTATTTGTTCGATATTGTTAAGCGTTACTATTAATTTTTCGTACAGTTCCGGGTCGCGCATGAGTCTTTTAACGGTTCCGTCGGCGTTACGAAATCCTTCGGCGATAATTGTCAATTCGTTAAAGAGCGATTCCAATTTCACCGCACTCTTTTTGAGAACCGTAATAAATTCAGGAACATCGTCCTGAATACTGTCGGTAATTTTTGAAACACTTTCAAGTGCCCGTTCCGCTTTTTCAAGCCCCCGAACAATCTTGTCCATTGAAACCTGACCCCGCTCAATCAATGACCGGGCATCATTGACAAACTGATTGGAACCGTCAATCAAGGTTCGGGAACGATCCACAAGATCAGGAATATCGACAATGAATTTTCGCACATTTTTTTGAATTGTCGGATCACTAATCAATTTATTACCCTCATCGGCAAATTGATTCATTGATTTCATGGTGGTTCGCATTTCGTTGAACGTGTCCTCGAACAAGGTTCGTCTGGCGTTTAAGTCTTCTGAAGTTCCGATAAAGGCGTTGACCCGATCAAGAAAATCGCCTGTTCGGATGGCAATCGTACTGAATTGAACCGCAGCATCGGACACGCTGTTGATGGCTTTGGTCAAGTCGCCTTCAATACTCGAAAATCCGCTCATCAAATCCGAAGGCATGCCGCCAACCAACGGTTTATCAGGATCAATCGCCTCAATTTTACCGGTGAAATTGGCTTTTTTGACAAATTCCAGCGAGGCTTCGCCCATGATGACCGTTTGGCGAATATGACATTCCTCATTTGTGTACAATTGCCGGGCTTTGGAAATAAGAATCGACACTTCGACTTCCCGATCCTGATCGACGAGTTGTACATTTGAAACCCGCCCGATTTTCACTCCGTTTTTGAACACCGGCGAGTTGCGGCTGATTCCCGGCGTCCGTTGAAACCGTACCTTGACCATGTACTCACCGCCAAAATTGACAATAGACTGCTTGCCGAAAAACACCATCAAAACGACAAGACCAATCAATGCCGCAAGAACCATAATACCAATCCGAAATTCCCGCTGTTGTGTATCCATCATTTGTGATTTGTGATTTGGGGTTTGTGATTTGTGATTTGGGAATTTTAAGTTAATAGTTAATCATAACTATTCACTATTCACTATTAACTATTCACTAACTATATAATCTTCTTTTTTCCCAAAAACTGTTGAACTCGTTGGTCATTTGATGCGTTGAGTTTTTCCGCTGTTCCATCGAAAATCATTTGCGATTCCGATTCCGTGAGTTTCGTAATCGGATACAACATGATAATTCGATCCGCAACTTTACAAGCCGATTTCATATCGTGTGTTACCATAATACTTGTTACGTTATAACGGGTATGAGTTTCGATCATGAGTTCGTCGATCACGTCGCTCATGATCGGATCAAGACCGGTTGTTGGTTCGTCATAAAGGATCAACTCCGGTTCCAGTGCCAATGCCCGCGCAAAACCCACCCGTTTCCTCATTCCGCCGGAAAGCTCGGCAGGCTTTTTATCGAGAACCTGCTCCGAAAGCCCGACTTCATTGACAAGACGAACCACCACTTCATTAATTTCCTTTTTCGATTTATTCGTGTGTTGAACAAGAGAAAAAGCAATGTTTTCTCGTATTGTCATGCTGTCAAACAATGCCGCTTGCTGAAATACAAAGCCGTATCGGGTTCGAGTTCGCGCAAGATCAAAATAGGACAATTTATTTAAGTCATTGTTATCAAATAAGATACGACCTTCATTCGGTTTATTGAGTCCGATCAGGGTTTTAAGCAGCACCGTTTTACCGCAACCGCTTTCGCCGATAATTGCAACCGTTTCGCCCTTAAAAACGGAAAAATCAATATTACGAAGTACCGGATTGGAACCGAACCGAATACTGATATTTTCCGCACGTAAGATTGGTTCTTCCGCCAAAACATGGGACGGTAAATCCTGAATAAAATCCGGTTCAAATTCCATACCGAACAGTGAGAAACTTCTGAAAATACAATTTTAACCGCGAAAAGCACGACAAAACCATGAAAGGACATTTTTTTGTAACTTCATATTATCAAAATATTATCAAAAAATTTACAAATCAATTCTTTTCGTGAAATTTCGTATTTTTTGTGGTTGTTTTCGTTTTGAGAAGTTTCCGATTAATAGGTTGATAATCAGTTCAGGTTGACCTAAAACATTGTTTTATTCAGTTTATCGGCGAATCCAAAAAGACAGATTAGGAAAACTTTAACGATTTTACGGATTATACTGATAGAGTTGATAGTGGAGAGTTGATAGTGGAGAGTTGATAGTGGAGAGTGAAAAATGTTGTAATTTCTACCAAAAAATATTGAATAACGCTTGCGTCACTCTCCACTATCAACTCTCCACTCTCAACTTATCCAAAGCGTCCGGTAATGTATGCTTCGGTTTGGGGGTTGGACGGGTTGGTAAAAATGGTGTTGGTGTCGTTGTACTCAATCAGTTCGCCGAGGCAAAAGAACGCGGTACGGTCACTGATTCGTGCCGCCTGCTGCATGTTATGCGTTACAATAACAATCGTGTACTGTTCTTTGAGCGCAACGATAAGTTCTTCAATTTTTCCGGTAGCAATCGGGTCAAGTGCGCTGCACGGTTCGTCCATGAGCAAGACGCCCGGCTGAGTCGCCAACGCTCTTGCAATACAAAGCCGTTGTTGTTGACCGCCGGAAAGAGCCAATGCCGATTTGGAAAGCGTTTCCTTTACTTCTTCCCACAAAGCGGCTTTTTTCAGGCATGTTTCAACAATACCGCCCAATGTTGTACGGCTTCGGACTCCCTGCAATCGCGGTCCGTAAGCGATGTTGTCGAAAATACTTTTCGGAAACGGATTCGGTCGTTGAAACACCATACCGACCTGTCGGCGGAGTGTTACAAGATCAATCTTTTTATCGTACACATTCTGTCCGCGAACCATCAACCGTCCTTCGACGCGGGTATTCGGAATCAGTTCGTTCATCCGGTTGATGCTGCGTAAAAACGAACTTTTCCCGCAGCCGCTCGGTCCGATAATTGCAGTAACACCGCCGGTTTTGACTTCCATCGAAACCTGATTCACCGCAAGTTTGTTACCATAATAAAGCGAAAATTTTTCGGAACAAATAATAGACATGTCAGTCAATTCCGGGTTTTAGTTTTGTCAACAGATTTTACAGATGATACAGATTGTAATAAAAAACTAATCTGTAAAATCTGTATAATCTGTTGACAAAATATTATTTATAAAAGTAACAAATACGTTCATATTACAAGGATTCTTCCAACGGCGCATCAAAATCATCGGCAATCCACCCCTTTCCTTTACAACATCCGAAAACCGGTGTTGGTCGTTCTTCTTCTCTGCCATCCCAATAACCTTCCATTGGGACATCAAAATCGTCCGCCATCC
>JAISQH010000613.1 GCA_031274385.1 Planctomycetaceae bacterium
GTAGGCGACCTCTCTCCGAGACATTTGGTAAATAGCGTCGGCGTACTCGCCGACTTGAACGACGTTACGCTATCTTTTCCGGTAAACCAAAGTCGGCGAGTACGCCGACACGACCGCTACGGAGAGCGGTCGCCTACCTTATTGCTCCATAAATGGAAAAAGAAAACCGAAAATTCAAGTGAAAAGAGTATACTTGTTTTGTTGTCTTGCTTTTAAAAAGAAAAAAGGGATAATGACAATATTGTCATTGGCATTGGTGATTTTACCTTATAATCTGTTACATTTCATTTTGTTTTTGGCAACTGATATCAGGATTTTTTCTTTTGCTGTTGCGGGACAGTCAACCCCTTTCTCGTTAATAGTGAATTTCGGTTAATTTTAATAAAAAGGAGACGATTGATGAATTACAAACAAGTTGTTTTTTTGGCTACGGTTTGTTTATTTGGTGTTGTGCTGATGATGTCGAATCATTCTGTTTTTGCGGCGGAGAGTTACAAAGGTCCTCTCGATTTGACGGCAACCAAAGACGGCACAAAAATTTACATTGCTTATTTCGATGCCCATGAGATTGCGGTGTTGAACACGGCGGACGATAAAGTGATTCAAACGATTCCTGTTGGCAAGGAGCCGACCGGAATCACTCTGAGTACCGACGAAAAAACGCTTTATGTCACGTCCGGCGGTTATCGCGGATTGGTGCAGGCGGTTGATTTGGCAACAGGAAAAGTGGTTCGTGAAGTTGCCGCCGGTCACACGCCGTTGGGGGCTGCGGTGACTCCAGACGGTAAAAAGATTTTTGTCTGCAATCGTTTCAATAACGATGTCAGCGAATACGATTTGCCGGAATTGAAACTTGTCCGGCGTATCAAGGTGATTCGTGAACCACGTGGTGCGGTGGTGACCAATGACGGCAAAACCGTTTATGTTTCCAATGCCGTCCCGAACGATGTGGCGAATATTCCCGAAAATCCCGATGCTCTGATTGATGTGGCTGCGGAAATAACGGCGATTGATGTCGCTTCGGGAACAACGAAAAATATTCGTCTTCCGAATGGCAGCGGAAGCATTCACGGAATCTGCATTTCACCTGATGGTCGATATGTTTATCTGACGGAAATTCTGGCAAGATTCCAGATGCCGACAACCCAGTTGGAACGCGGTTGGATGAACACCAACGGGATCAGTATCATCGATACAACACAACTCGCCAATAATCGTGCCGGTTTTGTCAACACGGTTTTAATTGACGATGTTGATCTTGGTGCCGCCAACCCTTGGGGAATTACAACTTCTGTTGACGGGAAACAAATTTTTATTGCGGTTGCCGGGACAAGCGAGTTGATTATTGTCGATGCGGACGCAATGCACAAAAAATTGGCGTCATTACCGCAGGATGATCCTGACACCGCAACCGGTTATGCTGGCGGAAGCAGTGCTTCGGCAAAAGCCAGTGATGTGCCGAACGATTTGGCGTTTCTTGTCGGTATGAAGAAGCGGGTTCGGCTCGATGGTAAAGGCGCAAGACCGGTTGCGGCAATTGGAAACAAGGTTTATGTCGGAATGTATTACAGCGATACCCTTCAAAAAGTGGACTTAACGGCTGCCGGAAACCTCAAAGGGACGGAAATTGCACTTGGAGCCAAACCGGAGTTGACAAAAGAACGGCGGGGCGAAATTCATTGGAATGACGCCACTCTTTGTTTTCAATATTGGCAAAGTTGTGCGAGTTGCCATCCTGACGGACGAATGGACGCTTATAACTGGGATCTTTTGAACGATGGGCTTGGCAATCCGAAAAACGCCAAGAGTTTGCTTTGGTGTGATAAATGTCCGCCGGCAATGTGGGAAGGGGTTCGTGAAACTTCCGCTCGTTGCACCCGAACCGGGTTCCAGTTTATTCTTTTTTCCATGCCGGACGAAACGAAATGTCAGGACATTGACGCTTACGTTCACGCCATGCAACCGGTGCCAAGCCCGTATCTTGTTGACGGCAAACTAAGCGAAAAAGCCGGACGCGGCAAAAAGATTTTTGAAAACCCGAAAGTTGGTTGTGTTCAATGTCATCCGGCTCCGTTGTTCACAGATCAAAAGTTGCACGATGTGAATACGAAGTGTTATTATGACCGAAAGGGCAGTTTTGACACGCCGACTCTTGTTGAGACTTGGCGGACGGCTCCGTATTTGCACGACGGTCGATACGTGAACATGAAAGACCTTTTCAAAAAAGGCAAACATGGCGATGTTGAGGGCGATATCGAATCGCTGACCGACGAACAACTTGATGACCTCGTCGAATATATCCTGTCATTGTGATTGGGGGGCTTGGGGTTTGTGATTTTTGTCATTTGACCGAGGGCGATAATTTAATTGACAATTGAAAATGGACAATTGACAATTGAGGACGCAAGCGTTGCTTAAACCGTTTCGGTTTGAACAACGCTTGCGTTTTTTTAATTGAAAACTGAAAATTGAGGTAGGCAGCCTCTCTCCGAGACATTTGGTAAATTTGATAAATAGCGTCGGCTATCGCCTAATGCCACTGTAATGAGAATTTTTACATACCTTTAACCTTGGCGTCATGCAATTTTTTTTGCGTGGCTTTTTTTTGAAGTCATGGCGGATTTATTTCGATTTGGTCTT
>JAISQH010000553.1 GCA_031274385.1 Planctomycetaceae bacterium
GCCCAACCAATTTTGCAACAATATCAGCCAATTCCCGAATCGTAAATTCTGTTGGATTACCGATGTTGACCGGTCCGATAAAATCATCTTCATTATTCATCATCCGAATAATCGCTTCAATCAGGTCGTCCCTGTAACAGAAAGACCTTGTTTGCCGCCCGTCACCGAAAATCGTAATCGGTTCCTTGCTGAGAGCCTGGCGAATAAAATTCGAGACCACACGCCCATCATACGGATGCATTCGCGGTCCGTACGTATTGAATATTCGTACAATACGTATCGGCATATTGTGCATACGCCGATAGTCCATAAAAAGAGATTCGGCAGCCCTTTTTCCTTCGTCGTAACAGGCTCGCGGACCAATCGGATTGACATAACCGCGATACGATTCAACTTGCGGATGAACTTCCGGGTCGCCATAAACTTCACTGGTTGATGCCTGAAGAATTTTGGCACGACAACGTTTTGCCAGACCAAGCATATTGATGGAACCAGCCAATGACGTTTTCATTGTTTTGACCGGATTGTACTGGTAATGTCCCGGAGCGGCAGGACATGCCAGATTATAAATCTCGTCCACCTCCAAATAAAGCGGCATTGTAATATCGTGCCGAATCAATTCAAAATTGGAATGTTTAAGGAGATGATCGACATTCGATTTTTGGCTTGTAAAAAAATTGTCGGCACAAATAACATCATGCCCTTGTTCGACAAGCCGTTCGCAAAGATGAGACCCCAAAAAACCGGCTCCGCCGGTTACAAGAATTCGTTTTAGTTTTGACATGGAAAACACGTCATCAAAAGTTTTGGGAAGAACGGGATGTTAATAATATGTACCAAAATAATTTGCCAAAACATCAACTTTATAACTACCAACAATATGCTACGGTAATTGTTGGTAGTTTTCACGAGGGAAACGATTCCTCTGTTGTACGGAAATGATCGCGTTGGCGTTGAATTTCGTGAGCACTTCGTTCGATCATTTGTTGACGGACATTTTTCAGTTGGGTCAGGATTGATGCGTCGTAAATCGTGTCACCAACCCGAACAACAATACCGCCAATCGTTTCAGAATCAACAACACAACGAACAATCGGTTCACCGCCAATAATACCGCGCAGTTTTTCCGATAACGATAAAAGTAATTGCGAATCAATTTCTGTTGCCGTTGTAATCACAACAGGAATACGTTTGCTCCGTTTGTCCAATAACTTTTGCGTTTGTACAAAAATCGGCGTTAAAATGTTAAGCCGGTTCCGTTTGGCAACAATTTTCAGAAAATTCCAAAAGGACGGAGTTGCGGTTGGCGCGATTGTTTTTTCGAGCAACGCGATTTTTTCCTCCGTCGGAATCATTGCCGAAGCAAGAACTGCTTCGAATTTCGGTTGCGTTTTCAGAACGTCGATCAAGGACGCCAATTCCTGAACCGCGTCCTCAGCGGAACCATGTTGTGCCGCAACCGCGTTCAGGTACGCCTCAGCGTAAACCTCCGCAATCTTTTCAACACCAACATCAGCATTAAATTCCGCAGCAAATTGAGCGTCGTAGGCTGTGTTTTCCATAATTATTTTTTAGCAACCTGCCCCGTGTAGCGGCAAGTATTGGTACTAATTTTTAGCGAATTCTTCGAGAGCACCTCGAATGAGTTCGCGGTGATGTTCCGGTTTGACTTCGGCACGGATCATTTTTCCGGCAAGATTGGTCGCAAGTGTGGCACTTCGCTCCGCAATTGTTTGTAACGCAAAGGTTGTGGCGTCGTCAATCTCGCGCATGGATCGATCCCGTTCCTGAATCGCGGCTTCCCGCGCTTTTTCGATCATCCCGTCAGCAACTTGTTGAGCATCCTTTCGTGCCGTCTCAAGAATCTGACGAACTTCCGCTTTGGAATCGTCTAATTTCTGTTGATATTGTTTCAAAATCTCTTGCGCTTCCTCGTTGACACGCTGAGCAGAAGCAATTTTGTCAACAATACCTTTTTCACGTTCGTCGAGTGCTTTGGCAATCGGTCCAAAAGCGAATTTGGCAAGAATCAGGAACACAAACAGAAAAATAACAAGCGACCAAATCGCCGTGTCCGACGCTAATTCCAACGGATTCAAACTCGGTGCTTTATGTTCCGTTTGATGTTCCTGCGTTTTGGAAACAGCAACAGGGTTTTCGTGTTGCGCGGAAACCGTTTGCGCCGTCCCGATAAAACACAACAAGGTCAAAAACGCCAAAACAATTCCGGCAAAAAAAATGTAACGGTTCATGGAATGGGAAACTGAAAGTTAGAAGTTCGGAAAAGTTCGGAGAGGGAAAGTCAAAATTTCTTAACAAATTTTTTTAACAAATTGTTTGATAATTTTTTAACAAGTTGCCTTTCCCTTTCCAGATCATCAACGTTATTGTTCGGGTTATTATTATCCAATTATCCGACGAACAGACAAAGGATACAAATAACCAGAGCGAACAGCGCGAGTCCTTCGACCAGAGCGGCTGTAATAAACATAAGCGTTCTGAGTTGTCCGAGCATTTCGGGTTGTCTGGCGGAGGCGTCGATAACACGAGCCCCGATGAGACCGATACCGATACTGCCGCCAATGACCGCTAAACCGGCACCAATTCCCACGCCAAGATAACCGAGCGATGTCTTGGTAAACAAGACCTTCTCTACGGTTTCCTTTTTTTCCTGCGTTGCGGTTTCCTGTGCTGTTGCCGGATCAGCCGCCAACACAAGAGCCGGTGCAAAAACAAGGGACAAGACAAAACAAAGAACAATAATTCGAGCAAACTTGTTCACGGAAAAATCTCCTTAGTTAGTGGATAGTTGAAAGTGAATTTATTGAAAAGCGAAACGTCAATCATTTGAAAAAATGAATTGTTAATGACGTTCCTCTTTGCAATGGTTAATGTTGGTGTATTGCCATTCCGATATACACGGAAGTCAAAAAGGTGAAAATATACGCTTGAAGGAACGCGACGAACAATTCAAGGAAACTGATACAAACCGCAGTCACAATAACTAAAAACGTGATGGGAATCCAAGCGTAAATTGCCCACGCGGACATTGGAATAAACGCGAGGAAAACCGCAATCATCAAATGCCCGCCAAACATGTTCGCCATGAGACGAATGCACAACGAACAATGTTTGACGAAAAAGCTGAAAACTTCCAGCACGAACATAAACGGAGCCAAAACCACTCCGATTGCGCCATCCATTGGCGGAATCATACCGAGCCAAAAGCCTGCCGGACCGTGATAGACCATTCCGGTAATGACCACGATTATAAAGGTGCAGATTGCCAGTACGCCGGTCACCATCACCGAACCGGTTGGTGAACCCGCCCAAGGAAGCATTCCTCCGAGGTTGCAAAATAAAATGAAGAAGAAAAGCGTCCATAAATAAGGAATAAACGGAGCCGCATCTTTTTTTCCGATGGAAGGGACAATCACTTCGTCTTTCATATAGACGAGAAAAACCTCGATCAGATTCCAGAAACGACCTTTGACCGGTTTTCCGCCGCGAACCCGAACAGCCATTGGCAAGAAAATCACAAGCATCAAAACAGCCGCCGCCATTTCGATCAACACAAATTTGGTGATTCCGAGTTGGATCAGGAAATGGGGGATTTCGAGATGACAAAACGGAAGATGAAAGAAATCCGTATCTTTGACGTGTCCGGCGACAAGGTCTTCAATATTAAATCCATCACTCATTTTAAGGGACAATTAAAAATTGACAAATGAAAATAAAAGAGGAAAACGGTTTTTCCTCAATCCCTTCCGTCAAAATGGTCAAGTGTATTATTTTTAGGTATTTTTAGGCGTGACCGGTGCGTTTTTTTATTTTTGGGAATTGCTTTTGTGGTAATTTTTAGGATTGATTATCCATTTTGGAGGCAATTTTGATGAGTTGCCAAAACCCAAGTGCAACACCCAAAATCATACCGAGAATCACAAACAGAGCCACCGTGCCGAACAACCGATCCAAGCCAACTCCAATTAACGCCGGAAAAACCATTTCGAGTCCGATGTTGGAAATCCGGGCAGCCCAAACGTATCCGATTGCTTGTTGGGAACGATCATCACCGGAAGGATTCTCTTCTGCTTTATTTTGCACGTTACTTCTCACTGTTTTCAAGTTCTATAGCACAATTGTATAATCCTTTATGCCGTTGTCAACCGGAACCGGTTTAATTTAATTGAACTGGAAAAAGAAGTTCCCTGAACTAGGGGTTGTCTGGATTTTCTATTTAGATACAATTGAGTTTTGTGATTTTTAGCCTTCTTTGTCTCTTTCTTTATTTTTCACGTTCCAAAGATGAACCAATTACGTCCTGATTTTGCGAAATGCGGTGATCTTGTGCCGGTTGTTGCTCAAGATGCGGCAACCGGCGAAGTATTGATGTTGGCTTATATGAACGAAGAAGCCTACAACGAAACCTTAAAAACAGGCAGAGCCGTTTATTTTAGCCGGAGCCGGAATAAATTATGGCGAAAAGGCGAAGAAAGTGGGAATGTCCAAAACGTTTCCGGCGTGTTTCTTGATTGCGATGCCGACACGATTCTTCTCAAAGTGGAACAGATCGGCGGTGCCGCCTGCCACGAAGGTTACAAATCCTGCTTCTTTCGCGAAATCACTCCAAACGGTGCCAAAATCATCAGCGAACGTATTTTCGACCCAAAAGAAGTCTATCGTAAAAAATGAAAACCGTTTTTCCTTATGCGAAACAGGAAGTAATCCCATTTTGCGGTCACTTTTAACGTTTTATAAGTTTTTAATTTCAATGATTTGTAAAATGGATTGTTTAGGATTTTCACCCGATTTAAGCCGATTTTACGTTAAAATATCTGGTACTTCTGATGCGGCGTATTAAAACGATTCATCTTGAGCATTTCAAACAATTCGAGAACATCAAACTCGAATTGTCTTCAATGGACTGTTTGGTTGGTGGAAATAACAGTGGAAAAAGTACGTTGTTACAAGCCCTTGCTTTATTTGATTTTGTTGTTCATCATTGCCTCAACCGTAAAAACGGACATGGAAGCCCCTACGAAATTAAAAACCGTTCCATTTTTCCAGAGGAATTTTTCGTTCTTCCTGTTGCAACTTCAACAGATTTATGGACAAATCGGATCACACAAAAAAAAGGAAAACCAGTTTTGATTCGGTTTCATGTTGAGTTTGATGACGGGAAAAAAGTGATGACGGCAATTGATATGAATTACAACCGTTTTCAGATGATTACCGAGACAGAAAATCATCAGGAGTGGTTAGAAGAATTAGCCTCATACAATCTGTCCTATCTTCCAATCTTCTCTTCTTTTCTGGCACAAGAAGAACGGCGTACGCCCGCTGTTATCGAAGATGCTTTGGCACGAGGACGAGTCAACAGCGTGATGAGAAATCTACTGCTCGACTTAAAACAACAGAAAAAATTACCAAAATTGATTGAGATACTAAAACGAACTTTTCCGACATTACAACAGATTAAAGTTGAATTTGACGAAATCGTGAATCGTTTCATTACCGTAACTTATCAGGAGGCAGGCAGAGAGAATGATTTTGATCTGTTTATGTCAGGAAGCGGTTTTCAGCAATTTATTTATCTTTTCGGTTTTATTTTATTACGAAACCCTAACGTGATTCTCCTTGATGAGCCGGATATTCATCTTCACGGATTGTTACAAAATGCTCTTTGTGAAGAACTGAAACGTTTTGTCGATCAAGGAAAACAGATCGTTTTTGCAACACATTCCAGTGATATTATTTCAAAAATTGATCCGGCTCATCTCATTTATTTGGATGCGGGAAAGGCAAGACGGCTGAAAATTCGTTTTGATATTTATGATACACTGAAATCGTTGGGATCATTTGACAATATTCAAATTACGAAACTACAATCTTTTCGCCGGCTTTTTATTGTCGAAAATGAGAGCGATTGGAAATTGATTCGTGTTTTCGGAACAAAAACGTTGGGAGAAGAAACATGGATGAAAATCGAACAAAAATTGTCGATCTGGTTTGCTAAAGGCAATCCAATGAAACAGGATATTGAAAAACTCAAAAATCAACTCTCAGAGACCTTTGAACTTTCCGGTGAACCGCTCAGAATTTTTGTTCTCTGTGACCTGGATTATTGTCCAGAGCGAAATGGGTTTATGAAGAAAAAAAATAAAGATTCCAATTTGGAATTTTATTTTTGGGAAGGAAACGAGATCGAAAACTATTTACTCCAACCATCAGCGATTGTGAGGTTTATTCAGTCAAAACAATGTTCTCAAACATTAACGCAAACGGAATTTGAAAAGAAATTCAATGAACTGGTCGAAGAAAGTCGCGATCAAGTTGAGATTCAATGTATTGACGGAATTGAATATTATGAACGTCAGGTATTAAAATCCGGTAAAAGTACAAGTAGTCTTGCCAAAGCCGCAAAAGAATTTCTCAAAGAAAATTGGGAGTCCAACAAGTTATTGTTGACTGATGCAAAAAAAATTGTATTACCCGGTTTAAAAAGATGGTTACAAGAAAATGGTTTTTCACAATTTTCGGATTTGGCGTTAGCGAAATCCATGACTCTGGAAGAATTACCGAACGAAATGAAAGTCGTTTTTAGGAAAATCAAAAAATTTTCCG
>JAISQH010000670.1 GCA_031274385.1 Planctomycetaceae bacterium
TACGTTTAAGATCAAAACCTTTGTGTTCTTTGTGCCTTTGTGCGCAACAAATGATTTTGCCGGTATTTCAAATTGAAATCAATGTTCGTAGGGCGTTGCCCTACGCTAGGATATTTTGCCTTTTCAGGGCATTGATAAAATCCACAATGGGAGACACCACAAAATCTGAAATAATCAGAATATTTCTTCCAATCTTCAGACAACTGACTTCTGACAACTGACTTCTGGCTACTTTTTTGTTTCGGCTTGAAAACGTTCCAACAGTTTTTTTGTCACAACACCCGGTTGACCGTTACCGATAATCCGTCCGTCCAGTTTGACAACAGGAATTAATTCCGCCGCACTTCCGGTTAAAAAACATTCTTCTGCCGTGTAAATGTCATGCCGGGTCATTGGAGTTTCTTTGATTTTCATACCGAGTTCGGCTGCCAATTCCAACACAACACGGCGGGTAATTCCTTCCAAAATACCGGCATCCGGCGGTGGGGTGTGTAACTTGTTCCGCTTGAAAATGAAGATATTGTCACCGCTACATTCAGCCACCTCGCCTTTTGAATTAAGCATCAACACCTCAACACAACCAGCCTGATAACCTTCGATTTTTGCCAGAATATTGTTCAGATAATTCATGGACTTGATCTGCGGTCCCAGCATTGCCGGATTCGTTCGAATCGTCGACGCAGTGACAATCTCCAACCCCTTTTCGTAATATTCTTTCGGATAAAGAGCTAAATGATCCGCAATAATAATGATTTGCGGGTCACGGCAAAGATGAGCGTCCAGTCCTAAGGTTCCTGAACCGCGAGTGACAATGAGCCGGAGGTATCCGTCAGAAATCCCATTGATTTTGAGTGTTTCATCGACTGCTTTTTCCAACACGTCAACAGTGACCGGAATCGTCAACATCAGACTTCGGGCGGATTCCCAAAGCCGGTCAAAATGATCGCGTAACCGAAAAACCTTGCCGCCATAAGACCGCATTCCTTCAAAAATGCCGTCACCATAAAGAAAACCATGATCAAAAACACTCACTTTGGCATCTTCTTTTTCAAAGTATTTGCCGGAAATATAAATTTTCATTAGAAGTTAAGAAAATTGGAATGGAGGAAATTAACCGGAAATATCAAACACGAAACGAGTCAATAAATCAATAAGTCAATGAATCAATGATTTAAAAACCCGTTAATAGAAAAAATTGTATTCTTTTTTCAAAAAATCGCAATCATGGGAAATAGTGGGGAGTGGGGAGTGTTGTGATTCAAAACGAAACATTTTGAACGACATTTATGAACTCTCGCCATTTTCTACCTCTCAACTTCTTTCAGAACCGGAAAATGCCGTCAATGGCGAAACTGAGCATTTCCTTTTTGTTGTTACTGTAAATGCCTGTTTTGGCTCCGGTTTCGTTATCTTTCACAACAACAGTTGACCAATCGTAACGAATTTCCGGTCTGATGGTAATGAATCGCGTTGGTTTCCAATTGGCACCGAGCGTTATTTGAAAATAGTCATTTCCTTCAAGACGATAGAAGTAAGAATCGACAAAATCTTTCTGAATCCGTGATTGTCCGTCATCGCGGAACCATTCGCCGCGCAATCCAAGTGCAAAACGTTCGCTCCATTCCCATTGCAAATACTGAGCGAAAGAGTACCACCGTGCCGGTCCGCGTATTACGTCGTACAAATCGTAACTTAACGCAGCACCATTTTTTTCGTAACCGAATGTGTGTTCGAGTGCGTAACGCCAACGCGGAGCCAGTTGATGTTGCAATGTCAAAGTGTAATTGGTTCGGTTATCGCCTTTTCGGAAAGACTCTTCGCCGGAGTGAACCAAAAAGGAAAGCGAGGTTCGTTTGTCGAAACTTTTCCATTCTAATCCGGCAAGTCCGCTCAAACGGTTTGTTGATTTGTCAAAAATGTCCCAACCGCGTGAAAATCCGAGTAACGCGGAAAGACGGGAATTGAGTTTAACAGTCGCAGTGGCTCCGGTTAAGGTTGTCGGCGAACCGTACATAAAACTGTAAGAACGGGAATAGAAGAAATTTTCCGGTGACATTGCCGATTCGATTCCCATTCCAGAGTAAAAATGTCCCGCCTTAACAGTTACACCGCCGCCGAACGGAACAAATAATTCGGCGTAAGCCTGCGGCAATGAAAGACCGTAAAGCGAAGCGGTTCCCAAACGCCGTGTTCCTGAGTTTGAATTCCAATGTTGAGCGGCTTCCAACGGTTCCAGTGTCGGTTCATCGAGAAAGTAATGCGAACGCCGTGTTTCCAAACCGACTGAATTTGTGTAGAAATAATCTGTTCCGTAAAGGAGATCAATTCGTCCTCCGATATCCCAACGCCCGCCGCGCGGATTGATACGCCGACCAAACGTGAGATAAAGTTGATTCATTACGGCTTCGGCGTTACGGTCATTGTAGTAAAGCGGAGAATTATTCCGGTCTTTCGGAAAATCCATATTCATAAACGAGCCAACCGAAAACCAACCATCAAAATACCAATTCCCCGCCGTTTTATTAACGCAACGCAAAAAACCACAACACGGACAGAGTCCGCGACGCGGAATTTGATCGCTTAAATGCAAAGATAACCCGTTTGACGAAGAGAAAGAACAACCGCCTTCACCGCAAGTTAATTCATCGCAACTATGAGTATTATTGACCGTATAGGGATTTTGTTGTTCCGTCTGAGTTTGGTTTTGTGCCGGATTCGATCGTTTTTTCTGCGGAGTCAGAGAGATCGGATATTTCAACTTTGAGGATGCGGCAGTTTGCGATGGCGAAGCAGAGGATGATGCTGCGGAAGATGGAGAAGACGGAGAAGATGGCGAAATGAGAGAGTCTTCTGTTGGTGGAACGGGAGCGTCGCTTGCCGAAACCTGACGAATCGGGTGTTGCGTTTCTTTGGATGCGGTATTGGATTTCTTGGCTTGTTTTCCTTCGGTGTTATTGTTCGCGGCACTGTTCCGGTAACGGGGACGAAGTACCGAAGCAGGATCAGGTGCGACCCGATTATAAATGTTGGGAACATATCCTTCGGCATGATTGGCAAACGTGTCCGGCGGAACCGGAACCGTTGGCACCGGAACCGTTGAAACCGGAGCCGTTGAAACCGCCGTAACTTCATTCGCAAACGCATTTTGTGACGAAGTTTCCTGATCCGATTCGTTCGTGAGCGGAACCGGAACCTTTTCAGGTGAGATGAATGGATCGCGTTGAGCCAAAACTATCTCGCCGGAAATCCCGAAAAAAAGGAAAAATAAAATGAGAAAAAAACTTGGACGCATCGGAATTATCAATCTGTTGACCAGAAAATTCATGAACATTCGCCTTAACTGTTTGCTGTTAAACAAATTACAAAAACGAGCCGTTCTATTGATTTCACTGGTTGAGGAAGAATACATTTTTTTCTAAAATGAATCAAGACGTGTATTTTGTTCTATGGTTACTCTGAGCGAAACGGAAAATGTTGCGAAGTGACAGGTTTTTTCGCAAAATCTGTTATTTCGTTCCATTTCCTCAGCCAATAACCGGCAAAAAGACCGATTCTCTTGGTAAAGTTTATCGGATTGCTATAATCGGAATAAAACAAAAAAACGGCATATTCAGAATATTTTAACAATAGATGCCGTCACATTTTACGTGTTTTACCTCATTTTCCTCATTTTCAACTACCAAACACTTTTAGAATGGGAACTTCTAAAAAACCATTATTTTATTTAAAATGACGCATTTTGTTATTACAAAAGAAACCAAACGGCAGCCTTATCTTTTTGTAGAAGCGATTTTTATGGGATTCCATATTCGTGTAGGTAATGGCGGAGTGGAGATACTTGGTGATCATACCGACGAAGATGCGGAATTCCTCGACCGTCTATTAAGCGGGGCAACCGATTTTCCGTTTGATAATTAGTTCCTGTTGATTTTACGTAAAATTCGATTGTTATTGATACAATATTTTATAATTTCTGTAATATATTTACTTGTCGCACTGTCATTTCCATAGGAAACGAGGGACTGCAATTTCGATGCCGACAAAAACGTAACACAACAAATTTATCCTTGCAGCATGACAAAACTCCTTAAATTCTCGAAAATGTCTGTACAAATTTAAAATGCCCATTTTAAGGTTGAAATTGTTCCTCTGATTCTTGTTCGATATTTATGCTACTTGTCATAATTTGCCGTTATCAAAACATTTAGAACTTGTGTTGTTACAATATTGCTTCCAAAACGTAAAATCAACAGGAACTAATTATGATCATGTATCGAAGAATCTAGTGACAATAATAAAAAAGTATGACCCTGATTCAAAGATTATTCAGGCAAATTCGTTTGAATATGCGCCGGGCGTTTATCCCGACAAATTTTGAAAAGAAAACACTTGCAGATATTAATCAGTTATGAAAAAATCAATCCAATCTTTGTGTTCTCGTGCCTTTGTGCGCAACTTATTTTAAACTTTGCAGATTGACAGGCTACCGGCTTGCTTTGACAGGGGAAGCTGTGTAAAATTAAGACAATTAAAACATGTAGATAGAGTGCTACCTGTTTTTTCACAACTTTAGTTACCCAATTTTATGAGGAGTTAGTATCCATGTCAGTACTCGTATTGAAACCCGCCCCTGATTTTAAGGCGACGGCAGTGTTGCCCAATTCCACGTTCAAACAGATTTCGCTTTCCGATTATCGGGGCAAACATGTTTTGCTTTTCTTTTATCCGCTTGATTTCACGTTCGTCTGTCCGACGGAAATCATTGCTTTTTCCGAAGCATCAGCGGAATTTGAAAAACTAGGTGTTCAGATTCTGGCTTGTTCTGTTGACAGCGAATTCACGCACCTCGCCTGGATTAACACGCCGCGAAAACAAGGCGGACTCGGCGGAATCAAATATCCGCTCATCTCCGATCTCAAACGGGAAATTGCCAAATCTTACGATGTTCTTTGTGATGACGGTATGGCTGTTCGCGGCATTTTCCTGATTAACAAGGAAGGAATCGTCATGCACCAAACCGTCAACGCCCCGCCCATCGGACGGAATGTCGAAGAAGAATTGCGAACCGTCAAGGCTCTTCTCTTTTTCGAGAAAAACGGCGAAGTTTGTCCCGCCAACTGGCAGGAAGGCAAAGCCGGAATCAATACCCAAAAAAGCCGCGATTATTTCGAGAAAGAATACAAATAATCGTCTCAAAATATCCAACCAAGTCATTTCAGCCTTCGCTCATACTCTTTGTACTTTGAGTTTTCGGTTTTAGAGTTCACGCAGGAATGAGGCTTGAGGCAGCAG
>JAISQH010000013.1 GCA_031274385.1 Planctomycetaceae bacterium
TTCATATTATAAAAAAATTACAAATCAATTTTACAAATCAATTTTACAAATCAATTTGTTTCAATTTTTCGTGAAATTTCGTGTTTTTCGTGGTAGAATCCCACAAATGGATAACTTGATGCGAAAAAGGTTTCGTTTGACTCTTTGCGTCTTTGCGTCTTTGCGTGCAAAATAAAATAGACAGTTACAATTTTTAATTTTTCTTATCCTATTCGTACAATAAAAATGGCTCACGGTCTTTTAGGAATGGTTCGAGTTCCGATTGCCAAGCGGTTTCGATTTCGGAGAGCGAACTTCCGTCAAGAATCATTTGTAACGTTTTTTGATGGAGTAATAACGTATTAAGATTTTTTGTTTCCCATTTACCGGGATAAAGTTTGTGAAGCGTTTGAGCCAGAATAACACCAAACCGAACCGGTTGGAGAATTTCAGAATGATCCAACAAAATACGGATGCCGCCACATTCCGTTTTTTCAAATTGATTCGTGTTCGGAACGAAACGGCAAGGTTCAAATCGAACTCCTTCCATTTTTAAATTTTCCAGTTCGGCAGCAAGTTCTTCACCATTGATCCATGGTGCACCGATGATTTCAAACGGTGTTTCGGTTCCGCGTCCGACGGAAAGGTTAGTAAATTCGAGCAGCCCTACTCCGGGATAAAGAGATGCGGCATTGAGCGAGCGTATGTTCGGCGAAGGATTCACCCACGGAAGCGAAGTTGCCGCAAAGTCCGTTTTTCGCGTCCAGCCGTAACATGGAACAATATGCAAATCAAGTTCAAGTCGGCGTCGGTCATTCATCATGAGAGCCAATTCGCCGATGGTCATCCCATGCCGTACCGGAAGACGGAAACACGCAATAAAACTTTCACAACCCGGATCAAGAATAGGACCTTCGACAAAATCTCCGCGAATCGGATTTGGTCGATCAAGAACAACAAATGAAATTTTTCGCCTCGCCGCCGCTTCCATACCGCCAAGCATTGTACTGATGTAAGTATAATGTCTTGCTCCAATATCCTGAATGTCAAATACGAGAATATCAATATCGGCAAGCATTTCCGGTGTCGGATGTCGAACATTTCCGTACAGACTATAAACTTTGATCCCTGTTGTCGGGTCTTGGAAATCACTGATTTTCTCATGCTCAAGATTTCCCATGAGACCGTGTTCCGGGCTGAAAATGGCAGCCAATTTAACGTCGGGATTTTCATGTAACAGTTTTATTGTCAAATTGCCGTTGCGAGAAATTCCTGTATGATTCGTTATCAATCCCACTCGCTTTCCGTGCAAGACGGTAAAATGATCCTTTTGAAGAAGGTCAATTCCGGGAAGTATTGTCTTGGTTGGGGATACCGTTTCTTGTAAACCAAGTTGCCGATAATGTTCGACAATTTTTCGTACTAAATCGATACGTTTAGTCTGTAACGGCAAATCGAGAACCGCATCAGCGGCAATTGTTCCGATTTCTCCGGCAAGCGGATTAACAGAGCCTTTTCCATCTGGATGAACCCGATTACTCAAAAAAATCACAAACAGGTCCAACGCCGGATCAATCCAAAACGAAGTTCCGGTAAAACCGCCGTGTCCGAACGCCAGAGGCGACATTGTTTTACCACGATTACCGGAATAGCCGGTTTGCATATCCCAACCGAGACAACGATAACCTTCGGGAATTGTATTGGCGGTTGTCATTAACTGTACAGTTTCCGAATTTAAAATTCGCGAAAATCCTTTTAGCTCTCCCTGATTGAGCAACATCCTTGCAAAAAGAGCAAGGTCTTCGGCAGTCGAAAATAATCCTGCATGTCCAGCCACACCGCCAAGTTGAAAAGCTCGCGGATCGTGAACTTGTCCCGGTTCGCGATCTTGAGTCGGAGCCGCTTTTTTCGACAAATCGGCATTCGGTAGATAACCGGTTTCTTTCATCCCAAGCGGTTCGAAAATTTTTGTACGAGAAAATTCATCAAGACCAAGACCGGAAACCCGTTCAACCAGAAGTCCGAGTAATTGAAAAGAAACATCGGAATAACGAAAATGGGTTCCCGGTTTCGTTGTCGGTTTCAAGGCAAGCAAACGTTCTTTCGCTTTGCCGATACCGTCTTGATAATCGGAGAGGGAATTATCGGGAATAAAACCTGCCGTATGGAGAAGAAGTTGCCGGACAGTAATTTCCTGTTTTTCCGGTGTTTTGAATTCGTCAAGATATTCGACAATAGGAGCGTCAAGTTTCAGTTTTCCCTGTTCGATCAGTATCATAATACTCGTTGCGGTTGCAATGGGTTTTGTCAACGAAGCAAGATCGAAAAGAGTATCAACCGTCATTGGAATCGGTGAAGAGTCCTTTGGTACAACTTGTTTATTTCCGTACGATTTCAAAAAGGCAATTTTATTTCCACGACCAATACAAACAACGCAGCCGGGCATGTTCTTGGCAGCAATTGCCTTTTCGACGATAACATCAATTCGTTTCAAGACAGTCGGATCGAATCCTGCCGATTTTGGTTCGACATGAGCAAGCGGTGTGTCGAACGCTACTGTAAATGAGCAAAACAAAAAAAGAGAAACGAAAAATATTGAAGATATCTTTTTCATGAAACGGTTTTATTTGTACAAAAAATTCTTGTTACGCCTGATGATGGCATTGGTTCGGAAGGAATAAAATACAAAAATTTCAATTCATTTTTTCAAATTTTATACTTTCGGCAGTCATAAAGATCATGTTTTTGTGAATTATTTTTGTAAAGGTATTATTAACATCCCGTTGTTCGCAAAACTTTTAATAATGTGTTCGGTTGTACGATGAATTAAAACAACTCCGTAGGAGTTTAATTTGGATAACCCCGTGCAAGCCTGCGCAGCACGGGGTTAAGTGTACAAACAAAACGAGAACTCCGTAGGAGTTCAATAAAAAGGGATTAACTTTGTCACAGTAACCACAAACATCAAAATTGAACTCCTTCGGAGTTCCGGTAAATTTGTGATGAC
>JAISQH010000085.1 GCA_031274385.1 Planctomycetaceae bacterium
GTTTTTGGCGCGGCGATCAAAGTATGACGGGGGCGTTGGCGACCCGGCTTTCCGGTTCGAGCGACTTGTATTCTCACAGCGGACGCCATCCGCAAAACAGCATCAATTTCGTAACAGCCCATGACGGCTTTACCATGAACGATCTCGTCTCTTACAATTACAAGCACAACGAAGAAAACGGCGAACAAAACCGCGACGGCGAGAACAATAATTGTAGCTGTAATTACGGAGTCGAAGGACCGACAACGAATCGGGAAATTGATAACGTACGAAATCGCCAGATAAAGAACATGTTGGCAACGCTTCTGTTGAGTCAGGGCGTTCCGATGCTTTCCGCAGGTGACGAAGTCCGCCGGACGCAACGCGGTAACAATAATGCTTATTGTCAGGATAATGCGATTTCATGGTTTGATTGGCGGCTTCTCAAACGGCATAGTGATATTCGGCGTTTTGTCAAGGAATTGATTCTGTTTCGCAAAAAAGAAGTAACGGTACGGCAACCGTTTTTTATGACGGGTCAACCGCGAACACCGGGCGGGTTGCCGGACATTAGTTGGTATGGTGCGCTTGGCGGCGCGGTGCCTTGGAACAATAGTCTTGACCGCAGTTTAACCTGTTTGATTGCTGCCGTACCGCCGACAGTGGAACATGAAGGTTCGTTATATCATCTTTTGATGATGTTTCATGGCGGTTGGGAGTCGCGGGAATTTTATTTTCCCGCTGTTTGCCAAAACTTTTCGTGGCGGCTTTTCCTTGACACTTCGTCTGCCGCTCCCAACGACATTTTCCCCGAAGGAACAGGACCGAAACCAAATCTTCACGCCGCAATGAAACTAATCCCCCATTCAATGCGAGTCTTCCTCGCCGAAACACGGTGATTTGTGGTTTGGGGTTGTGGTTTGGGGTTTGTGGTTTGTGATTTGTGATTTTGTATCGCAAACGATTCATGATTCACTGTTAACTATTAACTATTAACTATGTTAACTGTTTTTGCTCTTGCTTGTCATCCTGACGACATTGAATTTGTCATGTCCGGCACGCTTTTATTGTTGCAACAACAAGGTTGGAATTTGCATTACATGAATATTGCCAACGGTTCGCTCGGAACCGAAGAATTTTCGCGTGAAGACATTATTCGTATCCGAACCGAAGAAGCCCGGAAAGCGGCAAATTCGATTGGTGCAGTTTTTCATGCTCCGTTGGTTGATGATTACAATGTTTTTTTTGAACGAGAAACGCTTGCCAAAGTTGCTTCGGTGGTACGTCAGGTTGCGCCGGATATTTTGTTACTTCAATCGCCGGTGGATTACATGGAAGATCACCAAAACGCGGCGCGTCTTGGTATTGCGGCGGCGTTTTGTCGTGGAATGCCGAACATGCCGGTTGACCCGCCGTTTCCGTCAACAAATAAGGATGTGGTACTTTATCACGCCCAACCGCACGGTAATCGCGACATGCTTCGCCGAACCGTCCATGCCGGAATGTACGTTAATATTTCCGGTGTTTTAGAACAAAAACGAGCCATGCTGGCTTGCCACGAGAGTCAGAAAAACTGGTTGGATGCTTCGCAAGGAATGGATTCGTATCTTATTTCGATGGAAGAAACGGCACGGGAAACGGGTAAACTTTCCGGTCGTTACGAATATGCAGAGGGTTGGCGTCGTCACCACCATATCGGTTACAGCCGAACCGAATCCGACCCGCTCTACGAAACACTCAAAGAGAACGCATTTATCAATGAAGAGTACGAAAAGAATTGCCGGTAATATCTTGTACCGTTTTCACTCTTCGATTTTTTTACTTTGAATCTCAATAATTTGACTTTCGATTTCCAATCGCAACGAAGGAACCAGATATTTTTTGTTGTCCATTATTATTTGTTTTAATTTTTCAGTCACTAGTGTCCCCTTAAAGTTTACAAAACGAGCCATCACCTTTTAATTTAATATTATTTATGTAAAATTTTGACCCCCTCCGACTTCAATTCGGTCTGAACTTGTAGCGGGCGAAACGAAAGGTAGGTCAAAATGTACAAAGGTCAATTTATTTTCACGCAGATCATGAATCTTGTTCCTTGGGAACGATTCCAAACCTGTGTTGCTCGGTATCAAGGTGATTATCGGGTTCGGCACTTTCGTTGTACTGATTATTTTCGGGTGATGTTATTTGCTCAGTTCCCTTAAGATAAGTTGCGTACAAAGGCACGAAGAATAACACAAAGAATGGGATTTGATTTTTTTTGATGATTTCGGATTTTTTTGACAAAATAAATATTGACATCCGATTTTGTTTTGTGTATATTTTGTAAATTGTGTAAAAATGATATTTTGCTTTATGTTTTGAACTGTAAAGAATGATTGGTTTAGTTTGGTGTTCCCATTTTCAGAAAAAAATTCCAAAAAGGAGAAAAATCATGCAAGTTCGTTTTTTTGTTAATTTAGGCAAGGGGGGGGGGGGTACACAAGATTAGATCGGCTTTTACGCTGGTCGAACTTCTTGTGGTGATTGCGATTATCGGTGTTTTAATCGCACTTCTTTTGCCAGCCGTCCAAGCCGCACGCGAAGCCGCTGCTCGGATGAATTGCCAAAGTCACATGAAAAATGTTGCTTTGGCATTCCACAACTATCACGATACCCATCAGGCGTTTCCGTTAGGTGCTGATCGGGATACAATGGGAACTTGGGCAATGTATGTTTTGCCCTTCATCGAACAGGGAGCCTTGTATTCCTCTTACAATTTTCAGCGTGCCTACAATAACAATACTGTCGATCCCGGTTTTTCAAAAGGAAATCAGGATTTACTTTATTATCTTCGTATTCCTGTTTATTCTTGCCCAACCGACGGCGATAGAAAATCTTCGTACGGTAATTATATGCACCACAATTTAGTGGTCTGCATGGGAAATGCCGCAACATATAGACCCAATGATCCCGGAACAAATCAAAATAGTGTTACAGGTCGCGGTTGGGCTGTCTATGGAGATATTACCGCAATTCAAGGGGCAATGTTTTGGGGAGGTTGCCGGATTGGCGAAGGAACAACATGGTCTTTGGGATATAAATGGGTTTCCCTCGCAGAAGTGACGGATGGTCTTTCCAACACAATTGCACTTTCCGAAACGGTTCAAGGGGAACGAAGCCCTAGCGCACAGGGAGCGGGAACAATTGATCTTCGCGGTTTAATCTGGTGGGGTGAAGGCGGACAATTCACAACCTACCGTTCTCCCAATACAAGAACAGCGGATAACGTTCAGTTTACGAACACCACTTATCCGGGCGGCGGAACAATGCACAATCCCCGACATCCGATTGCGCCGACATTAGCCAATGATGTTACGATTGCCACGGCGCGGAGTTTTCATTCCGGCGGAGTCAATGCCGCATTGGGTGACGGTTCGGTACGTTTTTTTTCCGATACGGTTAATATCGATGCTTGGCGGGCGTTCGCAACAACACAAGGCGGCGAAACGCTTGTTCCATAACCATTCAAACACTCTTTCAATAAAGGATACACTATCATGAATAATGATTACAAATTTTATCGTTTTGGTTTTACGCTGGTGGAACTTCTGGTTGTGATTGCGATCATTGGAGTATTGATTGCGTTACTTCTTCCGGCGGTTCAGGCGGCTCGTGAGGCGGCAAGGCGAATGACCTGCTCCGATCACCTGAAAAACATTGTTCTGGCAACCCACAACTACAACGATACCTACAAGGTTCTTCCGCCGGGAGCCAAAGGTGATGTTCGTATCACTTGGGCAATGATTATTTGCCCCTATATCGAACAACAAGCATTGTATTCCTCGTACAATCTAAACAGGGATTACAATAACAACACGGTTGATCCCGGCTT
>JAISQH010000154.1 GCA_031274385.1 Planctomycetaceae bacterium
AGAACAAAAATATTTCGTGTTTTTTCGTGCTTTTCGTGGTTCAAGTTGAATTTTTGAGAATATCCCTTGAATAAAATTAAAAATAAACACGCTCAAAAACAGTGCAAGTTAAAACTAACATTGAAATTCTTTGCGTCTTTGCGCGCAATCTTGAAAAACAAAATAGACAGGTACCGGTATTGTTTTTGCCGCAAACGACTGTTAATTCACCGAGTTCGTACTCGGCACTTTCAAGAACTCCAAGATTTTTTATAGTAACTTTCATGTTAAGTCAGTTGTTAGTAGTCAGTAGCCGGTTGTTAGTATACTCATTCCACGTTAGTTTTCGTTTTTCTTTTTTTCACGTTCCGTGCTTCAAGTCGGCGAGTACGCCGACGCGACCTCTCGAAGAGAGGTCGCCTACCTTATTACTCCATAAAAAAAAAAATAAAACCCAAAATTCAAATGAAAAGAGTATAGGTAACGCCAATGATTCCTCCCTCACTCTCCACTATCAACTCTCCACTCTCCGTTATCAACTCTATTCTATTCTCTTTCGGAGGTATTGGGAGTTCCTTCAAAGTCGGAGGAATTTCCGCCGGGGTTGGTGTCGAACCAATTTTTTGGATTCATGCGTTCCCAGATGGTTTTCTTTTTTGATGTTTCCTGAGCGGCGGGGTCGTTTTCGTCAGTGTTGCCGGGTCGATGGTAAACCCGATTCGGCTCCGGCAAACAATCAATCTCCAACCGGCAAGATAAAACCTTCATTTGATCGGCTTGGAGAAGCATTTGGAATACGTCTGGATACGTTCCTCCCAACTCCACCACCGCCCGAATCACTTCGTCAAGTTTGTTCGACACAGAACGTTGCTCGTCAACACCGTTGAGAGCAAATTTTTTGACAACAACCGTTCCCGGCGTTTGACCATTCACAAAAATAACCGCTCCCGCCTCCAAACCAAACGGTTGACGGAGCTGAATGTCGGAACCGAAAAGCACAATTTCAGGACGTTTCGATTTTGAAATATGAACCATTGAAGAACCACTGGTCATAATTCCATGATAACTAAACTGATTACCCAGATTTTCACCGCGAATTGTCCGGTCATACGGATTTCGGTTACAAAGGGCGCGAAAAGCACCGTAACGAGTTTCCGCACTGGGAACGTGCAGGAGTTCTTGTAACGCCAATTCCGCTTCAATATCGGTTCGCAAAACACTCAACGCATTCAGTGCATAAACACGGAATGCCGGTTCATTCCGGGCAATGTCCGCCAGAATTTTTGCCGGAGTCCCGTCACCAAGATATGCCAGTGAAGTTGCCGCGTGGAACCGGACTTCGCTGTTCGGACTGTTTAAGGCACTTCGGAGTGCTTCGGCACCCTTTTTACCAATCGCTTCCAATTGAAACGCGGCTCGTTGTGACTTTTCCGGGATTAAGAGTTCTGCTTTGAGGCGTTCGATCCGGTGGAGTTGTTTTGCCGGAGTTTCATAACACGCAATCGATTGAATCACCCGAACATATCGGGCAACATCCTTCGCATACGTCGGATGAACCTCCAAAACAAGGAGCGAATCCGTTTTGGCGGTTGCCATTCCTTTTTTTTGACCAGTTGAGATATAAAACCGATGGTTAATTTCTTTGGCAATCCGATCCGTCGCAAACGCCGATTCGGCTCCCGATTTCATATTAAGAGTCAAAGACCGCGATTCTTTGGCTCGGGCACCGCCGAGAATAATTCCTTGTTTCAAACCGGAAGGGTTTGACGATTCGGTTGCGAGAGGATCATCGACCATGATGGGACCTTCGACCAGAGCAAGCGTTTTACCTTCTTTGAGAGAACCGCCGAGAAAAGCCATTTCTTCCAGTCTTGATGTCATCAACCATCCGCCGCGTAGACTTTTGGCTCCGGTTTCCGGCGGCAACCGAACCTCAACATCGAAGAAATCGCCCTCCTGAATACCCGGACGCATGTAAGCAAGAATATTCACAACGGCTGTTGTCGGATCGGCTAAAATTCCCCGAACATCACGAATCCCCATTCGATTCATTTCATCGTACACCATTCGGCGTTCAAGAGAATTGACATCATCGGCACCGGTTCCGGGCAGCCGGTTGACAAGACCGTAACCCAAAACCTGAATCGGATGATAATTGCCGAGATTAGTACAATCTCCGATCAGTTTCGGGCTTCCGTCTGCGCTTTCAAAAGAGAATTTTTCCGACATCAGGTCGTTTTTCTTTTGCGACTTGAGTTGGGAACAGCCGCCCAGAAACATAATGCCAAGCAGGAAAAAGATTCCAAGCAGACCGGTATAACCAATCCAAACCGTTTTTGAAGAATAAAAGGAACTAATTTGTTCGGGAATTTTTTTTTCGATGTTGAAAAAGTATTGCATAACTCACCCGGTTTTGAGACAATAAGAGGATAAACAACTGAGATGTTTTTGATTTTTTAGGGAAAATCGGGTGAAGTATATGGATTTCATTTCACCGCGTCAAGATGAAAATTTCGGCATGGAATGTCTCCTTTTTACCAAATACCGGGTATTCTTGTGGGTCATTTTACATCCTTTATCTCGGAAGAGAATCCGATTTCCGATCCGCCTCATTTGAAATGGATTGGACTCATTGTTTCGACCATTTTGATGATCTTCTTTTTGTTGGTGATCGTTTTTGTTGTGTTTGAATCATCAATGGATTGGATTGGTTATCCGATTCAATTTGCCGATTCACCTGTTGTCGATTTCGATGAGGATCTGCAAAACCTGCCCCAAGGCTTGAATACGGAGGAATTATTATCGCAATTTTACCTTCTTTCGCCTCTTCCTGATTCCAGTCTTCCGAACGGAGAGGTTACGATTCTTTGTACTTGGGATGCGAATTACCATTTTCCGCTTTGGAACATGCAGTTAAAGGTGGATAACATGGCGATTCCTTGGGAGCTTCAGTTTGGCAAAAATACCTGGCTTGCCCGATTGCAATTGGAACCTGGCTTCCACCGACTCCAGACACCGGGTTTTGATGCATCCTTTTTTGTTGAGGGATCAGGGCTGACGCCGCCGCCGAATTGGAAATCTTTTGCCATGCACAAAGATATTGGCAATCCGAATCGTTGCCACGAATGTCATCATTGGATTGACAATTCCGACGATATTGTGCGAACCGGTCACGCTTTAACAATTGGTTCGTGGAAGGGCAACGAAAGTTGTTTGGTGTGCCATCAAAATGAGTCTTTTGAAAAAAAACATCTTCAAATTGCCGCACCGGAAACGGATTGCCGATCTTGCCATATTCTTCATGGAGCGGCTGTTCATGGAGCCGCCGCTTCGGGAAAACTACTCAAATACCCGAAAAATGATTTCCAACCAAAGTTGAAAACAGAATGAGTTAGACTCTTTTCACTTGAATTTTCGGGTTTATTTTTTTTTATGAAGGCTGCCTACTACCAAGTTCTCCCATTTCCATTGCGTCTTTTTATTTGGGGAAATCATTTACAGGAAGTTCATGGGAGGTTGTCTGAACTTTGATGAAACGGTTTAATGATTAACGCTGATTGACTGTAAAAAATAAAATCACAGTCAATCAGTTTAATCATCGTTCAGACATTCTTCCATTATCTTCCCTTCACCTTCCTGCACCAGTGTCCGGTTA
>JAISQH010000160.1 GCA_031274385.1 Planctomycetaceae bacterium
TATAACTTCATATTACAAAAATATCAATTGAATTTTTCGTGAAATTTCGTGTTTTTCGTGGTAGAATCCTCGTTTTTCATTTTTAAAAATCCTCTAAAACGAAAAAATCACCGCAATTAAATTGATAATTGGATACGATAAAGATACTCGTTTTGATTCTTTGCGTCTTTGCACGCAAATGAAAAGAGACAGTTACAACCATTCGATTCCTTCCGCCTTCATTGTATAAGATACGGCAAAGAAAGAAATCTTTGCAAATTTTTACATCACAAACCGGAAACCGGTTAAAAATCAACGTTTTGGAATATTTCTGTTGAATCGGTCTTGCCAATTTTTTGTAATCTGCTATTCTTAGAAGGAATTTTGATTTGACTGAATTTGTTTTTCTGATCGCCCCGTCGTTTGTTAATCTTGTTTTCATTTTTCACCGCAAAACCGCGAAGAACACGAAGAATTTATGAAGAATTTTTAAAAATGTTTCGTGTTTTCGTGGTGAAATGTTTGTGAATGGTTACGATTTTAAATTGAGAATTGAGAGTATGAAATACGCTGAATTGATCGATAAACTCGAAAAAAATATCTCGTTGGCCGTTTTCGGAAAACGGAATGTGATTCGCCGTTGTCTTGTGGCGTTGTTCACTGCCGAACACGTTTTATTGGAAGATGTTCCCGGTGTCGGCAAAACATTGATTGCGCAGGCGATTGCCAAAAGTATTTCCGGCGATTTCCGGCGGCTCCAGTTCACTCCCGACCTGTTGCCAGCCGACATTGTCGGAAGCAGCATTTACGATGCCGGAACCCGGGAATTTTATTTTTCACGCGGAGCCATTTTTGCAAACATCCTTTTAGCCGATGAAATCAACCGGACAACACCCCGAACGCAAAGTGCCATGCTCGAAGCCATGAACGAACATCAAGTCTCCGTTGACGGCACCACGTATCCGCTTCCCAATCCGTTTATGGTCATTGCTACGGAAAATCCGATGGAGTTTGAAGGAACTTACCCATTGCCGGAAAGCCAACTTGACCGATTTTTGCTTCGTATTTCCGTCGGTTATCCTGACCGGGAAAACGAACTCAATGTCTTACGAACCCATCAGGCAACCCGACCCATTGACACATTGACACCGGTTCTTTCCAGTGCACAAGTTGTCGAAATCCAACAAGCCGTTTCCGCTGTTCGGGTTGATGAATCGATCAATCGTTACATTTTAGACATTGTGGATGCAACCCGTAAAAGTGAAGAATTACTCGTTGGCGTCAGTACTCGCGGAGCCATCGCACTCAGCCGAGCCGTACAGGCTCTCGCCTTGATCGAAGGACGCAACTTCGTGATTCCAGACGATGTTAAATCATTAACTGTTTCGGTTTTTTCACATCGGGTTATGCCCAAATCCTACGCACACGGCAACCAACGTCAAGCCATCGAAGCCATCATCGAACGTATCGTCGAATCCGTTCTTGTTCCGGTGTAGTGAGAAATGTTACTATTGTCTGAACAGGATTTTGGGGATTGATAAAATTGGTAGGATAATCTGTTGGAAAGAGCTGACGATTCGATGTTATTCTTAATAGATTATCCTATCAATTTTTTTAATCCAAAAAATCGTGTTCAGACAATTGGGATATATTTTGTTGTCCTTTTTTAGGGGGCTTCCTTTTTGGCTAAGGGATGTTAAAATCGGGCGGTTGTTTTTGGCAATATTTTTCTCAACAACCATATTACTTACTATAAAAGGAATTGAAATTTATGTCTGAGGCAGATCGTTTTTATAATTTTTCCGCCGGTCCTGCTGTTTTGCCGCTTCCGGTTCTCAAAAAGGCTCAGGAAGAGTTGCTCTGTTTGACCGGAGCCGGAGCGTCTGTTATGGAAATCTCGCACCGTTCCAAATCGTTCGAACTGATTATCGAAGGTGCCGAAACGAATATCCGAACATTGTTAAATGTTCCAGACAATTACCATGTTCTGTTCTTGCAAGGCGGGGCGTTGCTGCAGTTTGCGATGATTCCGATGAATTTGCTGAATGGAAAACCGGCAAACTATGTTATTAGCGGTACATGGAGCAAGAAGGCGTTTTCCGAAGCCAAATTGGTGGGCAATGTCCAAAGCGTGTGGGACGGCAGCAATTTTTCGTATAAACGCAAACCAAGTGCCGGAGAACTCAAGTTCGAGACCGATGCGGCGTACGCTTATGTTTGTTCCAACGAAACGATTGAAGGGATTCAGTATCAGGAATATCCGAACACAAACGAGTTGCCGTTGATTTGTGATTCGTCGTCGGATTTTTTCAGCAGACCGGTTGATGTTGAAAAGTTTGGGCTTTTGTATGCTTGTGCTCAAAAGAATATCGGACCGGCTGGAGTTACTGTTGTTATTATTCGGGACGATTTGCTGGAGCGTTCTTCCAACAAAATACCGTCCTTGCTCAATTACAAGAAAATCGCCGACGCGAAATCAATGCTCAATACGCCGCCTTGTTTTGCGATTTACATGGTCAAACTTGTTACCGAATGGTTGCTCCGCGACATTGGCGGTCTCGGCAACATGTATGAAATCAATCAAGAAAAAGCGGCATTGCTTTACGAAGCCATTGACAGTTCGAACGGTTTTTACAAGGGTCATGCCGACAAGGAATTTCGTTCGATAATGAATGTTCCGTTCCGTCTGCCTTCAGAGGAACTGGATAAAAAATTTCAGAACGAAGCAATGAGAGCCGGTTTGACATCGCTTGGCGGTCATCGCAGTGTCGGCGGTTTGCGTGCGTCCATTTACAACGCCATGCCAAGAGAAGGTGTTGTAAAACTCTGCGGCTTCATGGCTGATTTCGCACAAAAAAATAAATCGTAGCAACTCCGGGAACGGAAAAGAAATAATAAAATCACCCTGAAAGGGTTGCCCCAATTGTCTGACCAGAATTTTTCGGATTGATAAAATTGATAGGATCGTCTGTTGGAAAGAACTGACGATTCGATGTTATTTCCGGTAGGTGATCCTATCAATCTTCTTAATCCAAAAAATCTTGTTCAGACAATTGGGGATAATAATAAACATTCTTTTTTATTGTAGTGGCAATCCCTTGCGGTTGCCCCGAACCATCACCAATTCAGGGTGACCGCAAGGGTCGCCCAATTTGGAAACCCTTTCAGGGTTATTTTGTTATTGATCTTCCGTTCCGGTGGAGTCACTTGTAACTTCCGCCGCAATGTTCCCAAAACCTGCGTGTAACACGATTTTACCCTTTTTTCAGCCGGTCTCATCAACGTACAAAATAGTTTATGAGTATAATATCTATTGGAACTCAATTTATCCGGTTACATAAACTTTAATTATTTTCGCTAACGGAAATTCTTGGAATGTTTTCTGTACGCAATGCTGAAAGACTTGAATAAAATATCGTACAGAAATTTCCCTTATCTTAACCAAGTGAATTGTCGGACATCATTGTTTTTGGGATGTTCCTTTATGGTATGGAGAGTCAACCGGATTCCGTTTTTGGAAAGGAAAACATCGCTCCAACCGAGCGGTTGTTTGCCTTTTTGAAACTCCCAACCTAATGCCGGAAGACTGATTAAATGAACATCGTCACGCACGGATTGTCGATAAACGTGGTCATGTCCGTAAATGT
>JAISQH010000168.1 GCA_031274385.1 Planctomycetaceae bacterium
GCATTTACGCTCGTCGAATTGCTGGTAGTCATTGCGATTATCGGCGTTCTGATCGGGTTGTTGCTCCCGGCAGTGCAAGCCGCACGCGAAGCGGCAAAACGAATGCAGTGTTCCAACAGGCTCAAGCAGCTTGCTTTGGGACTGCACGGCTACCACGACACCCACCAAACATTTCCTTGCGGTGCGATGAACTACGGCGGTGGTACCAGTGTCCGCATGTCAGTTTTCGTTGCGCTGTTACCGTATGTCGAACAGGAACCACTCTACGATGCTTATCTGGCAAAGATTGTGGAGTTGGGACCGACGGTTCAACATACCTTTTACAGTGGCAATGTCAATGACATCGCCAATCACCACATCAACACTTTTGTGTGCCCGTCAGACCCCGGATGTAATGCACCTGTGGTGGGTTCCTATGGTAGACCGAACAGTTACCGTTTCAGTTTTGGCGATTGGCCTACTCAGAGTCATTCGAGTGATGGAGTACAGAAAACATCCAACCCGCGCGGAGTGTTTTCGCTTCGTCACAATCAGAGCCGTGCCATCTCTGCCATCAAAGATGGAACAAGTAACACTATTGCCCTTTCCGAAGGCGGGATTGGTTTGAACGACGACGCTAAAAATATGGATGTCAAGGGGAATGTTCGGTTGGATCTCACCGCATCAATGGGAGCACCGGCAACAGATCCGGGAACAACTGCGGCGGTTACTTCGCCCTCGACAACATTTAACCTTAACCTCTGCTGGGCAACCAATAAATTTCAAAAACAATATATTCCTGCATCCAGTGGAACCACTCCTATTGGACGAGGGCTTATGGGGCGAAGTTGGGGCGATTCTTTGCCTTACCGTACAGGTTTTATGACGATTTTCCCGCCGAATATTGGTCCCAATTGTCGGGCGGATGATGGGAATTACGATGCGGCAATGTCGGTGATTTCGGCTTCCAGTTACCATCCTGCCGGAGTTCAATGCGGATTGTCCGACGGTGCAGTACGATTTATTTCCACTAAAATCCATAATCTGTCCAGCGGAACTCCGGGTGATTACACAAATCCTTCCGGTACAACATCGCTCATTGTTGGTTCCGGTCCTTCGCCGTTCGGAATTTGGGGCGCAATGGGTTCTATTGACGGTGGCGAATCAATTACTGTTCCGTAAAGACAATTATAATATTTTGTACGTATTCCATTTTAGCCGTTTCAGTTTGGAACGGCTAATATGGAACGAAAAATCCTATCCCTTTACTTTAACCCCACAATTTAATCATGTCCACATCAACACGACGAGAATTTTTGCAATGTGCCGCACTTCTTGGGGCGGCGTCAACTCTGCCGGTGAGTTTTGCTCTTGGGCAGGAAAATGAAACAAAAACAGTTGATCCTTTACTGACCGTACCAAACGGAAGGATCGTCAACCCGAAACGGAAACCGCGAAAAATCGCCATTCCCAATGTCGGGAATTTTCAGGTTCTCAAAGGGGATTTTCACATGCACACGTTGTTTTCGGACGGTTATGTGATGCCGAAAGACCGTGTTCACGAAGCGGTTGAGAACGGTCTTGATGTGATCGCCATTACCGACCACATCGAATATCGTCCGTTTTTCGGAGGAAAATCGACACAATTAAAAGAACGGAATGACGATCACAATATCGCGTACGATATTGCCAAACCGGAAGCGGACAAAAAGAATCTGATTCTTGTTCGCGGTACGGAAATTACGAAAAGCCAATTGCCGCCGGGACATTTTAACGCGATTTTCCTGAATGATGTCAATCAGGTTGCCGAAGCGGTGGACGATTGGAAGAAAATGCTGGCGGTTGCTACCGATCAGGGCGCGTTTGTGTTCTGGAATCATCCCAACTTTCCCACTCCGAATCCTGCCGCCCATCGGATGACGTTTGCTGCGGAACATGACGAAGTTCGGCGCAAAGGATATTTGCACGGAATTGAAGTGTTCAACGGCACATCGTATTATCCGGTTGTTTCGGACTGGTGTAACGAAATGGATTTGGCTCTGGTTACTACCAGCGATATTCACGTTTCCGAATGGAATATGTACGGCAGTCAAAACCCGCTCCGACCGATGACGTTGATTTTGGCGGAAAATCGAACTGCTGAGGCGGTTCGTGAAGCATTTTTCGCTCGACGCACCATCGGTTGGGCAGCGGGTATGATCTTGGGCAGACCGCAATGGGTCGAAAAACTGTTCAACGCCTGCGTCAGTATCAAAAAAGAAAACAATTCGCTTCAACTAACCAACCAAAGCGATATTCCGTGTCAAATTCAGATCGGTAATACCGTTCATGAATTAAAGGCTCAAAGCGAATTGACATTGACGGTTGATTCGGCGTTGAAAAAACTAAGCGTTGCCAATTGGCTTGTCGGAACCGCCAAACCACTGGAAGTCTTAGTAGCCAGTAGTTAGTAGCCAGTAGCCAGTAGTCAGTAGTCAGTTATTTAGTTAAGCCCTTATTTTTCCTTATGACAACCGGAAAAATAAGGGCTTTAACTAACTACTAACTACTGACTACTGGCTACTGACTACTAACTTCTGGCTACTGCTACTAAAATTTATCTTTTTTTCGGGAATAAAACGATTCTTTCGGTTTCCCGATGCGTTGCGGAATCGCCGATTTTTTTCTCCGGTCTAACCGATTTAACGGGATACGGTCTTTTGGATTTTTCAAAATCATCTTGCTATGAAGCCATTCGGATTAAAATTTATCGGGGTTCTCCTTTTGATTCTGTTCGTCTTTTCCGTGATTAGTTTTTTGAGCTATTCACCGGCAGACGTACCGGATACGCGGCGTTTTCCCCAACCGGAAACCGTTCATAATTTGTGCGGTCCGTTAGGGGCATACATGGCGTCGTTTTTCTTGAATCTGTTTGGTCTTGCAGCGTTTTATCTTTTTCTGCCGCTCGGAATCGCTGCCGTTCAACTGTTGAAAGGACGGTGTTTCGATCAAATCCTGCTCCGAACCATCGGGCTTGCTCTTATTCTGGTTGGTCTGTCGGGATTATTGGCGTTGATCGGTGAAAAGATGACGTATTATTCCGGTCCGGTTGTCGGTCCCGGCGGCTATCTGGGAATTGTTGTTGCGGTGTTGCTGGGTTGTCTCGTCGCAACTTCGGGCAGTGTTGCGTTTTTGAGCAGTCTTGTGATTGGCGGTCTTGTGCTTTCCGGCGATCAAACCTTGTTGCGGATTCTCCGGTTTTTGTCCCGTTTCCGGCAACAAAACGCGGAGTCGTTGCCGGTTGAAGAAAAAGGTGAAAAAGGCGAAAAGGAAAAATCCCCTAACACTGAATTTTGTGAAGCGGACGAATTTGATATTTCTTTAAAAAGTCCATTGAAAAATTCGGTCAAGCGACCGGCTGTTGTCCGAACCGATCTCATGCAACGTCCCAAACCGCAGCCGAAAATCCTCCAACCCGAAATCGAACAAGAAGACGAAAACGACGAAGACGACGAATCATTTTTTGAAGAGCCGAAAGAATATCAATTTCCCACAACCGATTTATTGGCACAACCGGAATCGTTTGACGAAGAACAATATCTTGAAACAGTTCACCAGCAAGCGGCAATGCTGGAAAAAGTATTTGAAGATTTTAAGAAGCAGGTTCAGGTTGTTGATATTCAGACGGGTCCGGTTATTTCGCAATTTGAATTGAAGTTGGCAAAAGGGGTTCGGCTCAATTCGATTCAATGTCTTTCGGATGATTTGGCGATTCGGATGAAGGTTCCGAGTGTTCGGATTGTTGCGCCGATTCCCGGTAAAAACACGGTTGGTGTGGAGTTGCCGAATGAGCAACGGCAAACGGTGCGGATTCGTGAAGTCATGGAATCGCGGTCTGATGCGGCGGAGCAATATCATATTCCGGTTTATCTTGGCAAGGACGTTTCCGGTCAACCGATGGTGGTTGATTTGACGAAGTTGCCGCATCTTTTGATTGCGGGACGAACCGGAACAGGAAAAAGCGTTTGCCTGAACTCGATTATTGTCTCAATGCTGATGACGCGGAGTCCCGAACAGGTTCGGATGTTGATGATTGATCCGAAAATGGTGGAACTGAGTCCGTACAAAACCATTCCGCATTTGATGCACCCGGTTGTCACCGATATGCGAAAAGCGGAGGCGATTCTTGCCTGGACAGTGGAAAAGATGGAGGAACGTTATCAATTACTGGCTTCTGCCGGAGTGCGTCAACTTTGCGAATACAACAAACTTTCGGAAGACGAATTACGGCGGCGAATGAAAATGATTGATCTTCCCGAAGAGGAATGGGAAGCGATTCCCAAATCGATGCCGTATCTTGTGATTATTGCGGATGAGATGGCGGATTTGATGATGACGGCGGCGAAGGAGGTGGAGACACATATTATCCGTCTTGCTCAGAAAAGCCGGGCAGTCGGGATTCATCTGGTTTTAGCAACGCAAAAGCCGACAGTGGACATTGTAACGGGGTTAATCAAATCGAATTTGCCGGCGCGAATTGCGTTTGGTGTGGCAACACGAACCGACAGTCTGGTTGTTTTGGATCGGATCGGAGCGGAGCGGTTGCTGGGCAACGGCGACATGCTTTTTCTTCAACCCGGAACCAATCAGGCGGTTCGGGGTCAGGGAACTTATGTGAGCGACAAGGAAATCGAATCCATTATTGAATTGATCGGAACAGATGAGCCGGATTTCATTGAGGAACTTATCGCAATTGACCCGGACGCCGACGAATCCGCCAATACCGCCAGCGTCAATGAAGGGGAAGAAAAAGTTCAACGCGATGAATTGTACCATCAGGCGGTTGAATTTATTATTCAACAAGGGCGTGGTTCGTTATCGTTGTTGCAACGCCGCTTCAGTGTCGGCTATAGTCGGGCGGCGCGAATGATTGAATTTATGGCGGAAGACGGCGTTGTCGGTCCTTACAACGGGTCGAAAGCGCGGGAAGTGATTATGACGCTTCGGGATTGGAAACGCCGAGCCGGAAACCGCCCCGTTGTTCCGATCAAACCGAGCGCAAGACCGATTCTCCCAAACGTTTCGCACGAACCAAGACGCCGTGCCAATAACGCCGAACCGGAATGGACAAATGACTGGGAACCGGATGACGAATTTGACGATTCATTCGAACCGGACTATAACAACGAATATGAAGAAATACTGTAATAACCGGTTAAACACACAAGTCGCGTTAGCGACGGGGGCTTGCCCCCTTGTTCTACCCCACCATTTTTTTGAGACACAAACCAGACGAACAATACAAGATAAACGAAAGAGCCATCATCAATTCTATTTTAGTCGCGCTAGCGACGACATGATGCATAACCGGCGGTGTAGCGCAGCGCAACCGCCGGACAACGCCCCC
>JAISQH010000251.1 GCA_031274385.1 Planctomycetaceae bacterium
GTATCGGGTTCAAGAGTTACGGAAACATCGTATTCGATCAGCGTTTCTGTATTGAGTAAACTGAAAACAGCAGATGCGGCAGCAAAATCCTGTTTCGGCAAAACAATAAAATTCTTCGCGTCAACCGATGACGGCGACCATACGCGGTTCGTTCGTTTGTCGGTTACGGAAAAAACGCCGGTTGACGGTTCCAATTCGACGCTCAAAAACTTGTTGTCGAATTTTACCGGTTTCACGTTTTTAACCGCAAGATTTCGGGATTCGACTTTCGTTGCAGAAAAACCGTCGATCCAAACGGTCAAAGAACCATAGCCGACAATTCGAGGTTCAATGGTTTCGATGTCCGGCGGAACCATAAATTTTGTACGGAGCGAAGCCCATGACGTGTTGCCGCGAATTTCTTTGGTTCCGTAAGTCCACTCGACGACTTCGCCGTCTTTTTTCCGGGTAATAACGGAAATTGACGCGGTACCGGTTCCTTCGGATTTCATCTCGGCGGCAAGTTCAAAAACGTCACCCGTTTTGACTGCCATTCGGTTCCCTTCACTGAGTGCCCAGTCATTATTTCCGGTGTGTTCGAGGCGAATGGTTTCTTTGTTGTTCCGGTCATTGGGTTTATCAGTTGACCGTTTTATCGCACCGGCTTGCCGCGACCAAACGTTTCCTTGTTTCAATGCCCAATCCTGACCAACAACCGGCAACGAAATGCCCCATAGAAACAAAATAATCCCAAACAAAATGAATCCGTTTTTCATAACACGAAGTTTTGTAAAAGAAAAAAATGGTAAATTAATCTTCAATTTGTTCGTTTATTGTAGCAGGTTCAATTTGAAATTCAACTGTTTTGGTCTTTTCTTCAATTGTACAACTCAAAGGAGTTGGCAAGTTTCCGTAAAACATTCAACTGAACAAATGATAACATTGATTCAAGCGAATTGAAGATCACCGTTTCGCCGCACGATCAACTTTAATATCAAACGTCTTAGGATATTTGACCCTTTCATGGTGAGATAACAACTGGCTACCGGCTACTGATAACTAACCACCGGCTGCTAAAAAAATGAAATAATCAGAAATTTTCCTCAGTATTATATTCAAGTTACCCCGCCCCTTCTTGCTTGAAACGGTTGGAAAAGATAAAATAACAACCTCATACTTTGCAATGTCAAAAAAATCAACAAAAAGAGGTTCGGGATTTGAATGAAAAAGAGCATGGGTTGAAATAAAAAAAATACCCAAACCATGCCGTTCGTTTCTTTTTTATCATTCCTTTCAAGACGGTGTTTCTTGGCAATGTGCGGTATTGTGATTGTTTTAACGCGGACGTTTTTTAGATTGAACTTTTAACATTTCATCATTTTTGGAGAATTGGGAGAAACTGACATGCCATCACAGGAAGAAATATTCAACAGCGTCAAAATTGCATTGGTCGAGGCTTTGGCGGTGGATGACGACGAAGTCACACCGGAAGCAACACTGGTTGGTGATCTCGGCGCCGAATCAATTGATCTTTTGGACATCGTTTTTCGTTTGGAGAAAGCATTTAACATCAAAATCGAACGAGGGGAACTCGTCCCGGATGATATTGTCAATGACACACAGGAAAATTACGTCAAAGACGGTAAATTGACCGAATTAGGGCTTGCCGAAATCAAAAGCCGAATGCCTTTTGCCGATCTGACCTCATTTGAAAAGAATCCAATGGTTCAGAACCTGACCACGATCCTGACGGTTCAGGATATGTGTTATATCGTTGAACAAAAATTGAATGTTGCCAATTGATAGTTGAAAAATTGAAGGATTCCAGTCTCAACTGTTTGGAAAGATATTGAATCCTTTATCATCCATTTTTAATTTACAGCTGTCAATATTCCTATGCACTGGTACTGGATTGACCGTATAACGGTATTTGAGAGTCAGAATCGCGCCGAAGCGGTTAAAGCGGTAACGCTGGCGGAAGACCATTTGCACGATCATTTCAAATTTGCTCCCATGATGCCCGGCTCGCTCATTATTGAAGGTATTGCGCAAACCGCCGGGTTGCTTCTTTATGAAGCCAAAGGTTATAAAGAGAAAGTTGTTCTCGCTAAAATTCCCAAATTCACGTTTCATCAGGTTGATGTTGTTCCCGGCGAAGTCCTGACTTACAAAGTTCATCTGGAAACATTTCGGGAAGATGGCGGAGTGGCGTCTGTTCAAGCCTATCGGAATGAAGAACTTTTGGCGGAAGGAGAATTGATGTTTGCCCATTTGGGGCAGGCATTTTCCGATCAATCGCTTTTTGCTGACGGTGACATGCTTGATATGATGCGTCTTTTCCGTGTTTTCGAAGTGGGGGTGGCTTCCGATGGAACAAAATTGTTAGACCCGGAATAAACAATCCGCTGTTGTGATTCATTTTCGGTCATTCGCTAACAGTCATTCATTTATACTGTGTGAGGTTTGAAACCCGCCGGACAGGTTGATAAAAAAACAAATGTCAAACCTTGCCCGGTCTATCAAGATCAACAGTT
>JAISQH010000296.1 GCA_031274385.1 Planctomycetaceae bacterium
TTCATTTTTAAAAATCCTCTAAAACAAAAAATTCGCCACAATGAAATTGATAACGGAGACGATAACGATACTCATTTGATTCTTTGCGTCTTTGCGCGCAAATGAAAATAGACAGTTACTTTAATCGGTAACACGGTCAACAAAAACACGTAAACGATACAACACTTCGGGCATGAGCGAGGTCGGCACTGACAGATAAAAACCGCGAAACGCTTCCAGAAGAAAACGATCAGACTGCGGTAAAAGCAATATTCCGTTACGGCGAATCTGGTAACTCCGAATATCACTCCAAGCAATAAACCGCTTCCGGCTAAACGAACGGCGAATAATGCCGCCGGAATTGAGTTCAAAATGAACCGGTACAAAAATTTGCCACAACGTTCCCAGCAAAAATAAAACGGTAATCAATTCAAGAATCGGATTCCTGCCGCTTTGCCAAACCACGATGCCAACCGCCAGAGCGGTGCCGAGAAGAAAAACGGCGTTCCATTTTTGGTCGGCAATCAACCAAACAGAATAATAGAGCGGTTTCTCACTTTCCGACGTCCAACCGATTGTTGTAGGATAAGCCTGACTCACACAACACCCCTTTTCGTGACGAATTTTAGGGACGAATCAGGAACACTTTGAAATATCAACAGAACAAGGCAGAACTAACGGAACAATCGGAATTGTTTCCTTTGTTTCCTGCCGTTCTTTCGCTTTCAGTTCCGAACGCAGAATCACTTTATCCGACGGAGCGTCAATCCCCAAACGGACTTTGTCGCCGCCCGTCCGAACAATCGTAATCACCACATCGTCGCCAATACAAATTTTTTCGCCTTCTTTTCGTGTTAAAACCAACATAGATCACCTCCGTACATAAAATTGGGGGGAAATACCAACTCCTTTTTTCGTTGACGGTTCGCCGCCTTGTTCTCTGTTTAGTACGAAAAAAAAGGGAAAAAGTTCACAAAATTCGTTTTTTTTCTCAAGTTCGGGAACCTCAGCATCACTCACCCGCTCTTCCAATCAAATCCAACATGAATCAAAGAATCAAACATGAACCAAAAATAACCAATAAGAATATTGTCGGCTAATTATTGCATAAAGTCAATTCGTCGAAAGAAAAATCCGCATCTTTTAATTCGACTTGCAAATATCGTTTGCCGGTTGGACCATAAAAAAGGATACGATTGGAATCTTTTTCCCAAATAGCACTGAATTTGACGGCACGTGGACCGTGCAGACAAAACATAATGCCGCAGGATTGGAGTTTGCCGCGTTTCAAGACCGTTTCCGAAGTCGGAAAAGCATTCATCAGTAAATCATGATCTCGGCAAAGTGTTTGATAAACAAAGTATTTCAGATCGGACAAAGACTCAATCGAATCAATCGTTGTAGTAACCATAATCCGGCTTATTGAAAAACTGTGAAGGATAGAATGATAAAAAACGAATGGCAAAAAGGGTAATTTGCCCAAAATGGAGTATCGTCACAAAAGCGGTAAAATCTTTTGCCGGAAATAAAACAAAAAACAATCCGCTCCGTTTTGGGAGTGACGAATCTCTATCAATCATTTCGACATCAACAGGGTCTGAAAGACAAAACGAATCGCTGAATTTTACCAAATTGTCGGAATACCAACCAACGAAATTATCCAAACAACCCAATTTGAAAACGGGAAGTTGAAGATGTCCGTTTGATTTTTCTTGATTTTTTTAATTTTTTTTTAATTTTTTTAATTCATTGCGGCTTTGCGCGCAAATGAAAATAACAGTTGCAAAAATTAGACAATGATTACGGCGGTTGTCCGCTTAACATGTTTTAGCAACAAAAATGTGGTTCAACGAATTTTGATGCCGAAGAAACGCAATTTTAGAACCATCGGGAGAGAAAACAACCGCGTGTGATAAAGGCGGCGAGTCTTCGGTTTTCGGAGTCAGGCGAATCGTTTCGGTTGCTGAACTGACGCAAACGGAGTTGTCCATAACGTGCGCAATATTCCTGCCATCGGGACTCCATGTGAATGTCGAAGCGACATCGTATTGACCGTGAGTCCATTGTTGCGGCGAACCGCCGCTTGGAGAAATCGTCCAGATTTGAACAACTCCGGCGTCATCTCGCATGAGAAACGCAATCTTTGAACCATCCGGCGAACTGCGTACCCAATGCCTCACGCCTTGAACACCGGGAAAACGCCGATCCGTTGTGTAAGTCAAACGCCGCTGAACAATTCCGTAAGGCGGTGCCGGTCGGCGTGTTAAGGTTCCTTCCAACGGCGCATCGCCGGGAACCGAAAAATCCTCAACCCGATCAGGAAGATCAACCGCAAATAATTCCGTCACAATTTCATTTTTATCTGTGACAAGATCGCCAAGAAACGCAATGGACTTTTTTTGGCGTGAACCGTCCGGTTTGAGATAACCGTTCACTCCGATCCAAGCGTCTTCGTACGCTTTTTGGATTTCGTTACTGTTTGGCTGAGGTTGGTTGACGGTTTGTGAAACAAGAACGGAAAAATAAGAACCATCATGGTTTCTCGGATAATTTCGATTCACATGGACAGGAGCCAGCGGAACTGCAACTCCGATATTCCGTTGATCAAAATCGTGCGATGGAGCATTTTGATTTTTGTCCAATAAATGGAGCAGATGGTCATTGTACGTAAAACTGATCCACTGACCATCGCCGCTGAAAACATGAACATGCGAACCGCCGCGCAACGCTCCGGGCAAAAACGGCGGAACAATATTGCAAGCGTCCAATGTTTCAGTTTGTCCGTTTGGGTGACGAATCACACCGTGACGATGTTGAAACGAATAACTCCAATCGGCGTCTGGATATTCGGGACCATGAATGAACACAATCCGTTCATCAACCGGCGAACACGTTACAACTCCACAACAGGCACCGTTTTGCGATTCATAAAGAGTTTCAATGTTACCTGATTCGACATTGAGTTTTTCGATTCGGGTTCCGTCAAACGCAGAAGCATCCTTGCCGCTCCGAACATCGTAAAACAAAAAACGGCTGTCGGGAGACCAACAATAAATGTTCGTTAATTGGTTTGGTCTGTTTTGTATCATTTGCGTTGCTATATTTTATCCTTGTGAAATTTGTAACACTTACAGATGTTTTCGTAACTGCCTATTGTAAAAATAGTCATTTTATTTTTTGTGGTTTTAACATTTGCTTTTCATCAAGAATTGAAACTTAATTTAACCGGAAATTTTGAGATTTCAAGGGGGGTTTGGTTGTTTTTGCGAAATGGCTGGTCGAAAAAAGTTCCGAATTATTTTCTGACGCGGCAACACTATTTTTGAAAAAACTGATGATTTCAGATTTTGTGGCGTCTTCCGATTGTGGATTTTATCATGTCCTGAAAGAGTAACATATCATAACGTAGAGTATACCACTCATAACGTAGAGTATACCACACAAGTCATAAACGTATTCGCACGACGTTAGCGACGGGGGCTTGCCCCCGAAATGATTGATTCTTTTCGTACGCTTGCGTCCGCTATCAATCAATTTCATGTAACTGTCTATTTTGTTTTTAATGATTGATGTTTTGGTAAATTATTTTAGTCAATTATTTTAGTCAATTGTTTTGGTATTGAATTAAAAACAACTCCGAAGGAGTTTCATTTGGATAACCCCGTGCAAGTTTGCGCAGCACGGGGTAAGTAAAATTCCAAACTTACCGGAACTCCTTCGGAGTTATTTTACGAAATTGTTTTACGAAATTGTTTTAATTCATAGTTCAAACCGAACACGTTATCAGATGTGACAAAAATGTCCGTTTGATTCTTTGCGTTTTTGCTCGCAAAATAATTTGGCGCAAATGAAAATAGACCGTTACTTTTTTGTGACTTTGTGGTAAAATATCGGCGAAGGATGACGAATCCTCGAATCGTCAAATAACTGAAAAAAATGGAACCAGGCGTTTGGGACGCCGGAGAAAGGACTGTGTTATGACTCAATGTAATCGTCGTGAGATGTTGAAAGTGTCGGCTTTTGCCGGAGCCGGGGCGTTGATTTTGACAAACGGTATTCTTGCCAAAGGACAATCTCCAAACGAAAAATTGGCAATTGCCTGCATCGGTCTTGGCGCTCAAGGCAATTTTCAAGTGAGTAATCTTGGAAAATTAAACCAAGATGTTGAACTCGTTGCACTTTGTGATGTCGATGATCTTCGTGCCGGAAAGGCTTATGAAAACTTTCCGAAGGCAAAAAAATTCTATGATTTCCGCGAGATGTTTGACAAGATGGAAAAATCCATTGACGCGGTTGCGGTTAGCACGCCGGATCATTCCCATTATCACCCTGTCATGCTGGCACTTCGTGCCGGAAAACATGTTTATTGCGAAAAACCGCTTGCCCATTCTGTTGCCGAATGTCGGATCATAACGGAAACCGCTGCCAAGATGAAAGCCGCAACGCAACTTGGTTGTCAGCGGCACGCCATCAAGAATATGCACCGGGTTGTCGAATTGATTCAGAGCGGTGCCATTGGTCAAGTTACCGAAGTTTATTCTTGGATAGGCGGAGAACGCGGAATGCCGGAAAAACCAACCGCGTTTGTTGATCCGCCCGCCTTGCTTCGCTGGGATTTGTGGCTCGGTTCGTGTCCGAATCATTGGAACTATTCCGTTTCAAAAGCACTGAACGGCAAAGAAGAAGGAACTCTGGTTCCGTATAACTGGCGGTTTTGGTGGGATTTCGGAACCGGCGAAACAGGTAACTGGGCTTGCCATATTCTGGACATTCCGTATTGGGCACTTAATTTGAAGTATCCGGTCAAGGTTTCGGCAGCAGGACCCGAAGTTGATGCGGAACGGACTCCGAAGGAAATGCACATTGTGTACGATTATCCCGCTCGCGGTTCGATGCCGGCATTGAAATTGTATTGGTCGCATACCAAAAAACCGTTGTGTTACGAAAAATACGGTTTGAACAGCGGAATGAAAAACAAGGCAGGCGAAAAAGTTAATCCGAACAATTTGTTTGTCGGAACAAAGGGAATGCTCTTGACGGGTTTTGACCGGCATGTTCTTTTGCCGGAGGAAAAGTTTGCCGATTTTGAATATCCGAAACAATTTATTCCCGACTCGCCCGGTTTCCACAAGGAATGGGTTCTTGCTTGCAAGGGCGGTGAACCGGCAACATGCCATTTTGGTTATTCCGGTGCAATGGCTGAGACAGCGATTCTCGGCAATACCGCGTTTCGTGCCGGACACAAAACATTCGATTGGGACGCCGAAAACCTGACCGCCGTCAACTGCCCGGAAGTCCAAGCCGCTCTCAAACCGGAATTCCGAAAAGGTTGGGAATATTAAATATCAAGTTAAGAATCTCAAAATTATTTTGTAACAACAAAATACACGAAATTTTCTACTGTTCTTTTGGTGGAGTTTAAATTAGGCAAAATAGGCGACCGCTCTCCGTAGCGGTCGCGCGATTTGAACCACCTGACGCAATATTTTTCGGTGAACCAAAAGCCGATATTACCGACACGTCTTCTTGAAAAGAATTTTCTATTTTGCCTGATTTAGCCATCATCAAATGAACTGTGGAATTTTTTTATTTTTAACAATTTTTTCCTTGAAATCTCATTTATGGCTGTTTATAATTCAGCCGACTTGCTTGTTTGTGAAGATGAAAATTATTTTTGAGGAGCATTTTAGTATGGAGTATGGAGTATGGAGTATGGAGTTGTTGAACAAAGTGATGACAAGATGAACAAAGTGGTGACAAGATGATGACAAAATGATAACAAAATATGGTACGGCACAAGTTGGTGTGTGTATTTAACAGAAAAGATAAAAAAACAAAAAATGAAAGGAAAATGATGATGAAAAACAGTCACATTTTATTTTTGCTGGTTTCTCTGCTCCTGTTTGCAGGGACGCTCAAGGCAGAGTATGTTTCAGAAAACGTTACGTTTAAGGAGGCACCCGGTAAGCAGATTGCCAGTGTTGACTTAGATTTTTCTAGTTACGATTTGAGTACCGCCAGTAATTTCACGATTTCATTCCCGTTGGGTTTGGTATCGTATTTTACTGTGTATAACCAGAGTTATTCCGGCGAATTTGAAATAAGTGCCGGCACAACTTATTCGGGAACCTTGTCTTACGGACTTGGTGTTACGGCAGATAAAGGTAACGGAAATACGGTGCAGATTGCGGATGTGTTGACTCCGAATTATTTCAATGCTTCTTATACGATAGATCAGGATGTCAAATTGCCCCAGAAGCAAGAATACGCAGGTCCCAACACTGCCGATCATATTCTTCCAACGATTACGCTATCGGATTCGGATTTCCTGAATCTTCTTGATAGCAATAATCATTTGAGATTGGATATGATTTTCACGGGACCGGATGGACGGTTGGATAATTTCCCTTATACCGCAGGCATCAACCCCGGTTATGGAGTTGATTCTTTAGTTGGTTTGGTGGAAGTTTCATTCAATACCACTCCGGTAACACCGGAACCCGCTTCGTTATTGATTTTCGGAACGGCTGCGTTGTTTGGAATTCCGGTGATCCGGCGTTTTCGCCGCAAATAAAAACCGGACAGGTTACGTTTGATTCAGTAACAAAAAGAGATTGAAGAAAGGCTGGGAGATTCCGATCTTCCAGTTTTTTTGTAACTGTAAGCGTGTTATCCTTTGGCGTCACTGTCTATTTTAAGTAACTGTCTATTTTGTTTTTTAAAGTTTGCGCGCAAAGACGCGAAGAAATTCTTGGTTGGTTTTAAATTTTTATTTTTAAAATTTCGTCCTATTTTCGTTTTGAATTTTGAACTAAAACAACTCGTAAACAACTCCGAAGGAGTTGTTTTTGTTCCAAAACGAAAACAATTGACCAAAACAGTTGACTAAACAACAATCGTTGACTGCCGGAAGTAGAATCAACAAAATTAAAATAGACAGTTATCCTTTGGCTTCAATATTTTCTAAGAATGGTCGG
>JAISQH010000338.1 GCA_031274385.1 Planctomycetaceae bacterium
CCGACTTTGGTTTACCGGAAAACATGGCGTAACGTGCTTCAAGTCGGCGAGTACGCCGACGTAACCTCTGCGGAGAGAGATCGCCTGCCTTATTACTTCATAAAGAGAAAAATAAACCCGAAAATTCAAATGAAAAGAGTCTATATCACTGAATGACGGAAAAAAAGTGAAAGAAGATTCAATCCGAACTTTGTGTTCTTCATGCCTTTGTGCGCCACTTATTTTATAACGTGGCTGATCGACTAAACTGATGTTGCCCTGTCTTGACGAACTGTTAAGAAAGGGTAGAATAAGTGCCGACTTTTTGCTTTTGCGGGAATGGCGGAATTGGCAGACGCGCCAGGTTGAGGGCCTGGTTGGGGCAACTCAGTGGAGGTTCAAATCCTCTTTCCCGCACTTTTATAGAAAATCGTTAAAACAACAACTCATCGAAATAATCAAACACCGCATCTGTATCCCGCCGAAAAACAGATAAAATAAATGATTCTAAATCATTCTAAGAAATTCTAAAAAGCATTCTATTTCGATGATTTTTTCTGCCATTCCTTTGATTATTGTTTTTTCCCTCTGTTACGCGGCAACACGTCATGAGAACATGCGGCTCATTGTGTCTCATGCCGCACGGTTCGGCGGTTGGCTGACATTCTTTATGGTGCTTGTTGTTATTATCATGGAACTGCTGTATCGGTATATTCATTAGTGGAAATACGAAACGTTGGCGGTTTCTATTCATGTATTTCGACGATTTGATCTTTCGGGAGCCAACCATCCTGACCAGACGCAAAACGTAAACGAATCCAATCGTTTCGTTCATCAAGAACAACAATGATCGTACCTAATGGAACCGGCGTGGTGAAGACAGGTTCGTATTGTTCCGAATTTCCCTTGCGCGGAGTCGCTTCCTTCACCGCAACCACCGCTTGACGAACCCATTCAAAACGATACCAATCGTATCCGGTTGAACAAACCGCAATCAACGTCATCACCAACAACACGAGAACAAGACGCCGCAATCGGCGATGACGCACAAAAAGATAAAAAACGCCCGAAACAAACGCCGCAACCGCCAATAAAACCGAAACTACCATCTTTTCACGACATCCAATACTGTTTTGCCAGAAAAAAACGTATTCCATTATTGGAGTTGGCGGTTCCAGCGGGGTGATGTTGCCCAATGCGATTTGCAGATTCGACGCGATGTAAGGATCAAGCGGTTGGTAACGTTTCGCCAGATGATACGCCGCAATCGCTCGTCCCGGTTCCTCCGCCCGAAGCCACGCGTTTCCTAAATTGTAGTAAATCGCCCCCGAACGAACCCCGCGATCAATCAGACCTTGAAACATCGTCGCAACCCGATAAAATTCCTGCGGCTGCTCGGCAGGCGTTCCTTTTTCCGCTTTCTCAAAAGCCTCTTGCGCTTCAAGAAACAGTTGAAGTGATTGCTCGTCAGGCGTTCGTGAGCAGCCAGCCAAAAGAAGCAGAATACCAAGTAAGGCAATTCGCACCTTAATCCCGTCACCAGCAAAAAACATAACCATAAGTTGAAATTGAACCATAAAAAACCCGATAACCGTTCACGGACTTTTTATATTTGACATTTTATGTTTCACCGCGAAACGCTGTTTATTATTTTGCAACATCCCAAAGCCGGATTTCGCTACCGCCGGAACTCAGGAGTTGGGTTCCGTCCGGGCTAATGGCAAGACAGGTAATTGCACCGGATTGATGGGTTAGTGTTTCGAGTTTTTCGCCGGTTTCAATATTCCAAATAACAATGGTTCGGTCGCCGCCGCCGGTAATCAGGCGTTTGCCGTCCGAAGGAAACGCCACTCCAAAAACGCCTTTTTCATGTCCCTTGAACACTTTCATTTGTTTTCCGGTTGCAATATCCCAAAGAACGGCTGTTCCATCGTAGGAACCGGTTGCCACTTTGGTTCCGTCCGTGTTGAACGAAATACAGCGAACCGCACCTTGATGCCCTTTGAGAACTTTAATCGGTTTCCGGGTTTGGGTACTCCAGATTGCGGCTGTTTTGTCATTGGCTGCCGAAGCAAGTTTGCTGCCGTCCGGGCTGAAATCAATGTCCATCACCGCATCGGCGTGACCGGTCAATTTACCAACCGGGTCTTTGCCGCCGCTGTTCCAAAGATAAATGTTGTTATCTTTTCCACCGGACGCCCAACCGGTTCCTTTTTTGGTAAACGCAACACACAACAAGGGCGCGGAATGAGCGTTGAGCATTTTGGGTTCGCCTTTGGCGGCGGCGTTCCAGAGAAAAACGGAAAGATTTTCCGCCGCAATCGCAACCGTTCGGTTATCGGCGGCAAGTGCAGCCGAAAAAACATCGCTCCCCAATCCCATACTTGCCGATTTGACATTTTCTCCGTCCATTCGCCAGAGAATGACCTTGTCATCGAACGAGGACGAAACAAACGTCTTGCCGTCGGAACCAAACGCAACCGACGTTACTTTATCTTTGTGTCCCGAAAACGTCTGGATCAACCGTTCGCTTGTTTCGCCGTCTTCGCCGTGCAATCCAAGAGGTTGACAACACCAAAGAAAAAGTAAAAACGAAAAAAACCAGACCAATTTTGTGTTCGGAAAATTTTCGTGGTAAGACATCGCTTTCTAAATTTTTTGAAGTTTTTATTTTTTATTTTTCATTTTGAGCGAGAGACTCTTTCGCTCCGTTTCAAATTATGATAACATATTCCGTCGTAAAATAAAGAATGGCAGTTTTGTGCTGCCACAAAATTTCTGTTGGTTTTGCAATCACCCCCAATTTATGAAGGAAAAAGGTTTTTTATGATGAAAACAAATTTATTTCTTGGTCTTTCGCTGACATTACTTTTGTTCTCCGGCTGCGGCGACAAGGTTGGTTTGGGCGGGAAAGTCACTTTTTCAGACGATGGCAGTCCGCTTGTTACCGGAACCGTTTGTTTTGAAACGGACACGTATTTAGCGCGCGGGACATTGAAACCGGACGGCAGTTATGTTGTCGGTTCGCTTTCGGAAAAGGACGGACTTCCTCCCGGAAATTATCGCGTCTATATTTCCGGTGCGGAAAAAGAAATCGGTCAGGACAGAGAAGGCATGGCGATCATGGAACCGTTGATTGATGCCAAATTTGCCAGCGGTTCAACTTCCGAACTGTCGCTTGAAGTGACTAGTTCGACGAAAACGTTCGATATTAAAGTTGATCGTTATGTGCCGACTAAAAAGTGACCGGATGTTGCGTTAACCAACATGCTGCGATTCCAATATCTCTACAAAACGCAACGCCATGACAAGTTCAAAACGCTGAACGACATCATGGCGTTGCGTTTTAGATTTCTGCCCTACGCTATGATATTTGACCCTTTCAGGGTCAGATCAAATCGGAACTTTCCTTTCAAATGTAAACCTCCCACAAAATCCGAAACAATCAGAAAAAATGTATCTTTCAATAGAATCGCAATACCAATTATGGCAGAAGGCAATAATTAGACCTTTTCTCTCACTTCCTAAAAATGCCCCGAAGGGGCAAAATATCCTAGCGTCGGGCAACGCCCTCGTTATACCACCCATCTTTTAACATACATTTTTTCAATAGTCGCGCAGCGACGGCATCATGCATAACCGGTGATGGAGCGCAGCGCA
>JAISQH010000371.1 GCA_031274385.1 Planctomycetaceae bacterium
TGGGAACGCCGGGAGAACCGCAATCGGCATTACACGCTCCGGGGCTGCCGTCCACGTAATCGACGGTACCGTTGTGAATTAACGAACCGCAACCGTATGGCAACGCGGAACTTCCACAACCGTTATTATATCCGGGGTAACAGGCACAGCCCGCAACCGAGAGCGACAACAAAAGGAGAACAACAACAATTCCTGCTCGTTTCATCTGAGTCTTTAACCTCTGGCACAACGATAAAGTCTGCCGTTAATACGTTTCGGGGTGGATGTGAGAAGGATAAATTCCTTTACCAAAAGATATATCGGTCTCCTATAACCCGAATATTCAGAAAAAACCAAATAATCGTTAAATTTTATCAAATTGGCAACAAAACAAACATCAATTTGACCTATTTTTTCTATTTATCTTATTTTCGCTTTTTGTGTCTTTGCGAGCAAACTTGAAAAAACCTGATTATTTCATTTTTTTGGGAGCAAGATTTTAGTCGCACTAGCGACATTATGCATCATGCCATCGCTGCGCGACTAGGGAAAGCGGAGAATTGGTTTTTCATTTACAAAAAACCTTTACAAAAAACCTTGTTTTTTTGCGTCGTTAATTATTTTGTCCGTTAGTTCTGCCAGTTTGGGAATGGCTTTACGGAGCGGTTCAATCCGTTTCAAAATTTGTTCGGGGCGGATTGCGTTTTGTTTCCAGACGGTTCCGCGATGCAGATAGTTTTGAATTAACGGCTGAAGCCGATCCAATGCCGAAGCAAATAAAGCGTCCGGCGTTTGGGCATTGTCAAATTCTTCCCAAAGTTGACGCAACTCTTGCTCTTGATTTTTCGGAAGAAGCCCGAAAATCCGGTCAGCGGCATTCTGTTCGCGTTGTTCTTTGTCGAGATTGCCAACCTCATCAAAAGCGTAAGTATCCGGCATCAACCTCGACCAGATCATGTACCAATAACATTTTCAAAACACGAAGCAAATCAACGGAGTTATCAGCGGCGTCTTCGAAAAAAAGGACGGACATCAAGGAAACATGCCAGGAATGTTCCGCAACATTTTCCCGACGAACACCGCTTAAAACATAATTCCGACGCAAAATTTCTTTGAGACGTTCCACATCCTGAAGAAATTCCAATTTTCGTACAAGAGTTGCTGAGACCTCATCGGTTGCAAACGGTTCGAATGTCATACTTGAGCCAACTCCCGTGTTTGTGTTCGGAGCAAACTCCCGATCTTTTGGCAATCCAGAACCTCCAACGCCAACGCCTCATGGAGTTCGAGAATATTGTCCCAATCCGCTTCGTCATCAAATGTGAAACGGATATTGTCTTGCTGATCCAATCCGGCTGGAACAGGAAGCAGTTCGACATGAAATTTATTCTGGTTATCCAGAAAAAACGTACCGGGAAGTTGCCGATGGATTTGATCGTCAATTCTTGATGCGATTTTTCGGATGGACTGGGAACGGTACCATTCGGGAAACAAACCGTATGGTCTTCCTGCTGAAAAGATTTCGTTTGTGAACTGGTAGGCGGCGTAATCGCATTTTGGTTCCAGTTCGGCGGCGCGGACGAGTTGATCAACAAGAGTCGGATCAAGAAAGGGCCAATCCGCCCCAATAAACACACACGCATCTGCCGGAAAATGTTCGAGTGTTTGTTGGATCAGCGAAAGCGTATCGCGTGCTTTGGACAAAAAAACCGGAACGTCAATCGGAGTTAATTGACGTACAGTTTCGCCGGCGGGTCCTTCTTCGGCTAAAACAACAACTCCGTTGAGAAGTTCGCAATCCGTCATTTGACGAACAACCCATTCTAAAACAGACTTACCTTCAAGCCGTCTTGCAACATGACGCCGCTGTTTTTCCGTCAACAAGGCGCCTTTGACAATTCCGAGTGTTTTTTGCATGGTAATACCTTTTCATGTTAAGTCCTTAAACGGGGAGAAGAAAAACTAAAATATCCAAAGGGAACCGCTAAAATACCATTTTCACCACAAAACACAAAAAAAACACGAAAGAATTACTTTTGTAATCTCATATTATAAAAGGACTTACAAATAAATTCTTTCATTTTTCGTGAAAATTCATGTTTTTTGTTGGTCAAATTTTCATTTTTAATTTTTAGAAATTCTCCAAAATGGATTTTATACGTTGATTGCTAAAAGGCGTTTTTAAACAAATTGGTCAATGGACGTCATTATTATACAACCAATTAGTGCTGAATCAAATATTGACCAATAATAATTTTAGGAAAAAAATAATTTTTCTGATATAGGGGACTATTTTACCAAATGCCTGCCGCATTTGCCACAACCTTCACAATCTTATTTCTTTTGTTTCGTGTCGAACATTCTTAATTTCCAAAATCAGCGGCTTCGTTTCTAAAATCATTGCTTTAAATTCCAAAATAATAGGTTGTTTTTTTTATGATGATGGGTTAAGATATTGAGATATTAAAAATTGTTGTTTCGCGAGTTGTGTTGCTTACAGTTACGGAATCAACGATTAATCGGCATTGGTTATAAAAAAATAAAACTTAATAAAGAATTAATCATTTCTTAATATGTACTTAAAATATCGGGTTTAAAATAACATACGAACATTGCAAAGAGTCGCGGACACTTTGCGAAACTTTAACCGTAACCTTTGAATAATAAGAAGGTTACAACAACCATTTCCAATTTTGAAAGGAAAAGAACCATGACAAAGTTTAGTATTGTTAATTTAGGCAGGTGGGGGGGGGAGGTAGAAGAGCATTTACGCTCGTCGAATTGCTGGTGGTCATTGCGATCATCGGAGTGCTGATTGGTTTATTGCTTCCAGCGGTTCAAGCCGCCCGTGAAGCGGCAAG
>JAISQH010000437.1 GCA_031274385.1 Planctomycetaceae bacterium
ACAAATAATCGGCATCGGATTCCCTTCCAAAAATGAATTAACTTGTTACGCAGTCACATGACCGCTCAAAAAACATAGTATAACACTCCAAATCACTTTTTGCAAAAGATTAGTTATAATTATTAATATCAATTCCCGGATCGGTTGGCTGACTTGCAGCAGCGCGAAATGTAAGGATCGTAACGCGAAATGGTCCTTTGGCAAATTGTGTTCTTTTATTCGCATCATATCCGGCGATGGCAGCGGAACCATTCGTATCAATATTGAAAGCCCAAGCATCCGCACGGTTACCTCCGTCAGAATTATTAGAAGCGTCATTGACAAGAGCAATCACATAGTCGCTTGTCGGTCCATAAAGGGAACCGTTTTTTTTATAAAAACCGACAGAGGTTCGTGAAGGGCAAAGATAAACGTTAATAGACGAAAAAGCCCGTTTCACAGACTCGTCAAGAGGCAAAAACCAAGTGGAATCGTTACATTTGGTTCCGGCTGTCGCTGATTCTGTTGCTTTAACAAAATGATTTGTTGCAACAAGATTGTCAAAAAGCGACTGTTGTTCAATATAGGGGTAAAGAAACATAAAAATTGATGGGCGGTTTGCAAAAAGAACTGCTGGCGGCAAACCATTCGTTGTATCATGGAAATTGTGAGTTCCAATCCCGATTTGCTTCAAATGGTTCGAACACGTCATCCGCCGAGCCGCTTCACGCGCCGCCTGAACAGCAGGTAACAATAATGCGATTAAAACTCCAATAATCGCAATTACCACCAACAATTCTACAAGCGTAAATCCAAATTTGTTGAAAAAAATAGTTGTCTTTCTCATGGCTCTTCTCCTTTAAGGTTAGGAAAATTTTTTACAAAATGTCCCGAAGTTGCGACGTTGCAATTCCGGTTTTTGTAATGTTGTAACGTTCGTGCGTTATTCGAAATACGTTATTAAAAAAGACGTTGTGCAATTGCGCTACAACAAATGAAGACTTCTTCCGAAAGATTCTTGTCCGCTTATTTTAGTCGGCAAGAAAAAAAAGAAAGGGCGTCAGCATCTGTTGCTTACACCCGGTATCGTAGCAAGAACCGTTCCCAACCAACATGATCCGACGCCCCGTATAAAACGGGACGTAAAACTCATGCGTTGGGATAAGGCTTCCATGATCATTCAAAACCGTGCAGTTAAACAAACTACACAATCCGAATGACTCACTTGTCTTGAAAATCTGCTACGATTTTGGTGTAAGACAAAGACTTTTCGTCTATTTTTTTTGATTTTTTATCGTTTAGTCAAATAATTAATGAATCTCCTCATGTTCATAAAAAGTAAAAAAGTTCATCGTCTTTGGATATTACACGATTTTTTTGAAAACACAATACCCCCAATCAAATTTTTTTATTTTTTTTTCACGACAGTGGAAATGGGGCTAGTAACAGTCTATTTTGTTTTTCAAGTTTGCGCACGAAGGCACGAAGAACACAAAGAGGATATTTTAGTTTTGTCAACAGATTTTACAGATTTTACAGATTTTACAGATACGTTTTTTATAAAAATCTGTTCCATCTGCGTCATCTGTTGACAATAATGGAACAAGTCTATTTGTTTTTCGTTGCGAATAAAGACATAAAAGACGCAAAGAAAATCGATCCGTTTAGAATCAAAACCTTCGTGTTCTTTGCGCCTTGGTGCGAAACATTAAAAAACAAAATAGACAGTTACCTTCTTCTTTTTGATTATTGTGCAACAACGCTGCTCCTTTACAATCTTTTGTTTTACCGTTGGATTTCACGGACATGGAACTGGATTTTTCCATTTATTTTTGTTGCGGTTGTCATGTTATTTATCCTTTTTGCTCATTGGATTGCCGGTTTTTTTCTGTTTATATTAACCTTTCCGATATTTTGGAGAAATTACCGTTTTTACCGATTCCCATTTTCGGTATGGGCGAAGCGTTTTATTCTCTTCAATTGAGCATTGGAATTTCGTGGTTTCTGTTACTTGCCGTCATCGGCTTGCCGTGGTTGCGGCGGCATTTCAAAGAGTTCCGGCGTTAGAATTCGCCGGCAGTCGGGCGATCAGTGTGCGGCGGACATGGCGTCGCGTACAAGATTTCGCATCAGTGTTGCGGAGGCTTTCTGATTCGTGAAAAGTTTGAATTGCAAACAGGCTTGACCAACAAACATTTCAACACCGGAAATAGCAATGCAACCTTTTTCCCGTGCCGATTTAAGGAGCAACGTGTTCTCAGGATTGTACACGGCATCGAATACAACCATTCGCGGACGGAGTGCCGATTTATCAAACGGCGATTCATCCATGTTCGGATACATTCCAATTGGTGTACAATTAACAAGAATATCCTGCTTTAACTTATCACGCGACTTCCAATCAACGATTTCACAGTCAAGATGTTTGCTCAAATCATAAGCCCGATTGCCGTTGATGTCGGTAATTGTAACTAAAGCGCCGCGTTTTTTCAGTCCGTAAGCCAACGCCATTCCGGCACCGCCCGCTCCCAGAATTAAAGCGTTTTTGCCGTCGAGAATTCTTTTTTCGTCCGTAAAATTCCCGCCCATCGCCGCCTCAATACTTGACACCGCCGCCACATAATCGGTGTTGTAACCAAGCCGCTCCTCGCCCCGAAACACAACCGTATTACACGCGCCAATCTTCTCCACCGCCGGATCCATCTTCGTCAAATGCTTCGTCACCGCCACCTTGTGCGGAATCGTAACACTTAATCCCTTAATATCCCATTCGTTTGCCCGACGAATAAAATCAGTTACATTATCATCGTCCAACGGAAACGGAATATAAACCGCGTTGATTTTTTGTCCGATAAATGACCGGTTGTGAATCAGCGGACTCAAACTGTGTCCGATGGGATTGCCGATAATTCCGTACACCACCGAGTCCGCGTCCGTCTGATCGTAATGATACAAATCAAGCAATTCCTTATAAACCAACATGCCGGGAGCAATCATCCGCTCTTGGGAAAAAGTGGCATAAGTGTACGGCATTCCGAATTTTTTCGCCAAAATCCGGGTTGCCTTGCCCATTTCGCCCATGCCAATTCCAACAACACGAACGCCCTTGTCACCAAGTTGTTTCGCTTCCCGATTTTTTTCCCGAATAAAAGTAACAAACCGGAACAAGTCATCAACCGTCTTGGGTGTAACAGCAATCTTGATGAAATACGGCGACTTCGTCAACATTTCACGATGAAGAGCGTCAAGATTTTCCGGTGTTTTTTCCAAATCGTGATAACTAATGATTCGGTGTGTTGCTCCGAACGGCGGGATTTTGTCGGCAATATCAACCTCCAAATCAACAAATTCCGGCTCTGCCGCAATCGCCGACCGAAGCAATCGCAGGCGTTTTTCTTCGGTGTCCCGCCAAAGTCCGCCGTCCTGAGTTCGACGCGCCGTAATAATTGTTGCAGTAGGACGGTCTGGAATCAAACGGCGAATGTCCGGTTCTCGCCGCAAAAAATCAAGCCGAAGTTCTACCAATGTCACACCGTCAGCAGCAAGACTTTGATGTTCGGAAATCATCCGGGAGTGGCTGCCGCACGCAATAATAACACAAATCATATTCAGTACATAAAAGAAATAACCGTAACAACCGACTTTATTCAAATAATAAACGATACTATTTCAATTGAAATTACCGGCATCACTGTTTGTCAACATTTTATTCCACCGGTGCAATGTCCGCCATTTGGCGAATCGGTGCTACTTTGGGCAGGTCTGAAGCCGGTTTCCTCGTGAAACCATAACGAAAATATTCGGTCATCAACAAAAGGACAGCAAACGAAAGTGCCATGACCGAAATACCAAGCATGATTTGGAACAAATCAATCTCTTTTTTATAAACATGAAACAGAAATGGAACCGCAACAATACCAATCCCGCCAATTAAATCAACCCCAATAAGATAATAAATAATGGAAGAAAAACTAACATCGGAAGGCGGTGAAACAAACTGCACAATATTGACCACAACCAGTGCAAACAATAAAAGTCCGCCAAACGTTAAACTTAATGCGGAACCAAGACCAATTGGTTTTCTGTTACTTTTTATTTTTTCCGTCTTTTCCGGTTGTTTGTCTTTTTTGTCTTTACCTTTAGGCGTGACAATATTTTCGCTAATATTGAAGTCATTTTCCGCCGCATTTTCTTCTGAAACCGCCGGGTCGCCGAATGTCGCATTGCTGAGCGGTGAATCATCGGGCGGAGTTACGGGCGGCAACTCACCGAATCCTGAGTCACCGGAACTATCCTCTTCATCAAGTAAAACAGTTTGAGTTCCGTTTTCCGGCAAAACCGCTTCGTCTGGAAACGAAAATCCCGAATCGTCCGAAAAAGTCGCGTCAAAAGAATCATCGTTAGGATTGTCCAAAAAAAGAGACTCGGTTTCCTCGTTTTTTTCTTCGAAATTTGGGTTGAAATCGAAGTCATCCGGTTTGTTTTCATTATCTTGAGACACAGGATTCTCCACGTCATCATAAAAGAAAGTCAAATGCGGTTCTTACCAAACCGCCGAAAAACGCTATTCATCGTATATCGACTCATTTTCTAATGAAATTTTATCGTATTTCCTCATAATTTTCCAGTTCCTAAAAAACTTCCTACCATTCAGTTTAGTATTTTTAAAATAAGCAAGATAGGCAATCAGTTCTAAACATAATACTCATCCTACTACCAAGTTCTCTCATTTTTATTGCCTCGTTGTTGGGGAATTTTGCACAGGAAGGTAAGAGATGGTTGTCAGAACTTTGATGAAACGGATTTAATGATTAACGCTGATTGACTGTAAAAAATAAAATCACAGTCAATCAGTGAATCAGTTTAATCAAAGTTCAGACATTCTTCCATACCTTCCCTTACCTTCCTGTGAAAAATCCCCTATAAATCAGGCATGAACAATGAGAGAACTTTGTACTACTGGCTACTGACAACTGGCTACTAAAATGAAGTGTCCTTCGTGCCTTTGTACGCAACTTACTTGAACTTGGCTGATTGACTGAAAATAATTGCCCTTTGATTGACAATTGATTGACAATTGATTGACAATAATCAAGTTTGATGTATATTGATAGAGTTGTCTGTTGACAGGAAAACAATATAAGTTCTCATTTTATCAATGCTTATGGCAAATCAGGTGTTGTCAATGGCGATTGTTACGAAGAGCGGTTGCCTGCTTTTACTCCATTAAATGAAACGGTAAGAAATTTTTCGTGATTTCTTTTAATAAAATATCCGTAAATAGTTACGTTAAATGTGATGAATCTGATTTTGAAACAGACAAAACCCGGAGGTTTTCCAATGAACTCAACAGATCGTCGTGAATTTTTGAAACAAGCCGGTTTGGGAACAGCGGCACTTTCTTCGCTTGGCGGTTTTATCCGAGCCGATCAGCAACCGGATAAGCAAGATGTTCCAAATGCTTCGGAACAAACGGTTTCGGTGCCTCAGTTTAAGCCCGGTAAGGCGAAATCGGTGATTCAAATCTGGCTCTGGGGCGGTCCGGCACACTCGGATATGTTCGATCCGAAACCGGGTGCCGGAAAAGAATATTTTGGTCAATTTGAAAAACCAATTGACACGGCAGTTTCCGGCATGAAATTTGGTCCGCTTTTGCCGTTGTTGGCGGCGCAGGCGGATAAATTGTCGATCATTCGGAGTATGACGCACGGTAACAATCATCACGAAACGGCGGCGTTCATGATGCAAACAGGACGCGAACCGGGAACAGGAATCAGTTACCCCAATATCGGTGCCATTGTTTCGCTTTTCAAAGGAATTGATGCCGGTTACGATAATCCGATTCCGCCGTATGTTGTTCTCACAACGGGACAAGGGCGATTTTCGGAATCCGGTTTTCTTGGTACGAAATACAAGCCGTTTGTGACCGGCGGAAATCCGAATCAGGATCCTTTTCTTGTTTCCGGTTTTGTCGTCAAAGGCATAACGCCGGAACGCCAAACTTATCGGCGTGGTCTTATTGAGCGGTTTGACATTCTCGGTCATGCTGACCCTGATAGTCCGGTGTACGACCAACTCGATACAACGGTTGAACATGCTTACAATCTGATTCAAGGTGATGCGGTTAAGACGTTTAATCTTTCAACGGAAGATGCGGCGGTTCGTGACAAATATGGGCGAACGACATTCGGGCAATCTTGTCTTATGGCTCGCCGGTTGGTTGAGGCTGGCGTGCCTTACATTACAATCAACTCACCAGGCTGGGATACCCACAAAAAGCATTTCGAAGCAATGAATCAGAAATTGCCGGAATTTGACAAAGGGGTTGCGTCGCTTATTGAAGATTTATCGCTACGTAATTTGCTTGATTCGACGATTATTTGGGCTTGCGGCGAGTTTGGACGGACACCGAAGGTCGATCCGAATCCGCCATGGTTTGGCGGGCGTCATCATTTTGGCTCCTGTTTTTCTGTTCTGGTTGCCGGCGGCGGGTTCAAGGGCGGTCAGATTCTTGGTGCTTCCGACGAAAAAGCCGAAAAAGTGGCGGATCGACCGGTTTATCCGCAAGACTTGCTCGGAAGTATTCTGGAACTCATGGGCATCAACCCCGATGCGCCGTTACCCAACACGCGCGGCTATGATGTTCCGGTCATGCTGGCTCCTTCCGAAAAAGGACGCCTCCGAGAAATCATGACTTAAAGAAAAAAATATCATAAGGCAACTTCTAAAAACTCTTTTTTAACCACGAAAAACACAAAAAAACACGAAAGAATTTTTGTTATCACTTTTTTATTACAACCGATTGACAATAATTGTATTTTCGTGAAATTTCGTGTGTTTCGTGGTGAGTCTCGGTTTTTAGAAGTTCCCTTAAGAAACAAAATAGTTGTAACTTCTTATGTTGTTTTATCGTACATCGACGAAATGTCCGGCGATTGCGGCGGCGGCAGCCATTGCGGGTGAGACGAGGTGGGTTCGTCCGTCTTTACCTTGACGACCTTCGAAATTACGGTTACTTGTTGAGGCGCAATGTTCGTTTGGTTTCAACTGGTCAGGATTCATGCCCAAGCACATACTGCAACCCGGCTCACGCCATTCAAAACCCGCCGAAATGAAAATCTGATGCAACCCTTCGAGTTCCGCCTGACGTTTCACCGCTCCACTGCCCGGAACGACCATCCCGCGAACTCCTTTGGCAATTCGTTTGCCCTTCACAACTGCCGCCGCAGACCGAAGGTCTTCAATACGCCCATTGGTACAAGAACCAATGAAAACACGTTGAATGGCAATCTCCGTAATCGGCATACCCGGTTTCAAATCCATGTATTTCAATGCGGCTTCCGCCATTTTGCGGTCAGTAACGTCACGGTATGAATCAAGTTCGGGGATTTTTCCCGTAATCGGAGCAACTTGTCCCGGATTCGTCCCCCAAGTCACCATCGGCTCAACCCGAGAAGCATCAAATGACCAAAGATTATCAAATTCAGCACCGGGATCAGATGGTAACTGTTTCCATTGTTTCACGGCAGTGTCCCAAAAATTCCGATCCGGCGCGTATTCACGACCAAGCAAATAATCAAACGTTTTTTGATCAGGAGCGATCATCCCGCAACGTGCCCCCAACTCAATTGCCATATTACAAACAGTCATTCGACCTTCCATTGACAACTGGACAAACGGTTGACCCGTGAACTCAATCGCATAACCGGTTCCGCCGGACATCGAAAGACGACCAATAATATACAAAATCAAATCCTTTGCCGAACAACCTTTCGGCAACGCGTTTTCGCCATGAATACGGAACGTTTTAGGCATTTTTTGCCGCAGAGTTTGTGTTGCCAAAACGTGTTCGACTTCGCTGGTTCCGATTCCGAACGCAATCGCTCCGAATGCTCCATGTGTTGCGGTGTGGGAGTCGCCGCAGACAATCGTCTGACCGGGCTGGACAAGACCGCGTTCTGGACCAACAACGTGAACAACGCCTTGATTGGGATCGGGAATGTCATATAATTTAATTCCAAATTGACGGCAATTTTTTTGCAATGTTTCAATTTGCGTTTTGGCAACCGGATCAAGAATCGGCAATGTCCGGTCAAGTGTCGGGATGCAATGATCCTGAACAGCAAACGTCTTGTCAGGACGCCGAACCTTGCGGTTGGCAAGCCGAAGCCCTTCAAACGCTTGCGGCGAAGTGACCTCGTGGCAAAGATGCAAGTCAATATACAGGAGGTCGTCTTGCCCCTGATCGACAAGATGAGCATCCCAAATCTTACGGAACATCGTTTTCGGCTCTTCAATAGACATGGGTTAGTAAAAAAATAAAGGGTTGGGAATGGAAAGTGAGACCGCTTGCAGTACAAACCACAATATCTCTTATTTTACGGAACACACCAAAAATATCAAGTAAAAAAATCAATCCGTCTCATTGACATTCAAACATGAAATTGAGAAAGTTGGAAAAAAGGTCTAATATCCTATCAATCCCCAAAATCCTGTTCAGACAATCCCCCGAATCTTATCAACCCAAAAATCTTGTTCAGACAATCTCCCAATCTTATCAATCCCCCAAAAATCATCGTTCATCAACAACTCAGTTAAATCAACGGTTAAGACAATTGTTTTGAGGTTGATTTTCTTGTAAAATATTTGCCCGTGAGTTCCCGATGTGATTCATTATTCTGTAATAGGAGTCGATTACTTTATTCCATGCAATTTTATATTGAGACGGTTGGTTGCCAGATGAACGTTTTGGACAGCGAGTTGGTTTATTCCGGTTTGAGGCGTTCCGGTTTGGAGCCAGCAACCCATCGGGAAGACGCCGATGTGATTCTGTTTAACACTTGCAGTATCCGGCAACACGCGGAGGATAAAATCTATAGTGCATTGGGACGCTTGAAACATTGGAAGACGCACAAACCGTTTGGAGTTCTTGGCGTGATTGGCTGCATGGCACAGAAAGATCAAAAAATGATTTTTCAACGTGCTCCCCATGTTGATCTTGTTCTTGGTCCCGGTCAACTGGAATTATTGCCCGAAACCATTCACCAACTTCTTGACGAAAAATTGCAACTGCGTTACGAAAATCAGGAGGCGGTAACCGGCAAAAAACTTCTGGTCAGTCTGAAACGGCTTGAGCATCGCCACACCGAAGTGGTTGAGAGTTTTCGGCTTTTCAATCCGGTTCGCAATCCCGAATCGCGAACCAACCGGTTTCAGGCAATGGTTCGGATTATGTTTGGCTGCAATCAATTTTGTACATATTGTATTGTTCCGAGTGTTCGGGGACCGGAGCAAAGCCGTCCGCCGCAAGAGATTCTTGATGAAATCCGAACTTTAGTCAGGCAAGGTGTGATTGAAATCACGTTGATTGGTCAAACGGTTAATTCTTACCGTTATAAAAGCAACGGCAAAACGACTCGGCTTTCTGATCTTCTTTATGAGGCGTCTGAAATTGAGGGGTTGGGTCGTCTTTGTTTTGTGACGAATTATCCGCGCGGCATGAATGACGAATTGCTTCAGGCGGTGCGAGATTTGCCGAAGGTGAGCAAGCATCTTCATATTCCGGCTCAGAGCGGTTCGGATTCCGTGCTTCGGCGAATGAGGCGGAATTACACGGCGGCGGAGTATCGGGAACTTATTGACCGGATTGGTTCAACCATTCCTGATGCCTCCATCACTTGCGATTTGATTGTTGGATTTTGCGGTGAGACGGAGGAAGAGTTTGGGGCAACGGTTGAATTGGTTCGGTATGGACGATTTAAGAACAGTTTCATTTTCAAATACAGCGAACGCCCCGGCACAAAATCGGCGGAACTGTTTTCCGACGACATACCGGAATCCGTCAAGAAAACACGAAACAATATCTTACTCGAAATTCAGGACAACATTTCACTCGAACAAAATCGCCGATTTATTGGTCGAACGGTTGAGATTCTTGTTGAGGGGGTTAGCAAACGATTTGAAACCGGCGGAGTTCAACTTTCCGGTCGGACATTGTGTGACCGGATTGTAGTGTTCGACGCGCCTGACGACCGGTTGATCGGGCAATTTCTAAAACAAAATATTGTTGAAGCGGCGCCTTTTACACTCTTCGCCCGATAACCGGCACAACATAGAAACCGTTGTGCCTTTCGTGCCTTTGTGCGTCATAATATAAAAATGACGTTGAGGCAAAATAAAATCAAAATGTGTCACCGTTGAATTGTAATGATTCTTGGTTCAACCAAGTTTAAGATAAGTGGCGCACAAAGGCACAAAGAACACAAAGTTCGGAAGAATCAGAAATTTTAAAGTGCCAAAGAGTATATCAAAAAATGTATATTTCGTTATAATAACAATACCAATTATGCCAGAAGGTATCAATTTTGAGCCGTAATTTACAAATTTTGA
>JAISQH010000507.1 GCA_031274385.1 Planctomycetaceae bacterium
GCAATGATATTTTTCGTGAAATTTCGTGTGTTTCGTGGTGAGTCTCGGTTTTTAGAAATTCCCTATTAACTATTAACTACTAACTATTACCTAAAACAATGTTGCCTGAACAATTGGGACCTTTTCGGATTGGTCGGGTCTTGGGACGCGGCGGTATGGGAGCCGTTTATGAAGGGGTTCACGAGAACACCGGTGAAACGGCTGCCGTCAAAGTTTTGCTAAGCACCTTGCAGGAAGACGATGAACTGCGATTGCGTTTTGAAGCGGAAATTGATACGCTCAAACGGTTGCGCCATCCCAATATCGTTCGTCTTTTCGGCTTCGGCGAAGAACAGGGAATGCTCTATTATGTCATGGAATTGGTGGACGGACCAAGCCTGCAGCAGGAAATGAAACGGCAACGCCTCTTTCAATGGCACGAAGTTGCGAAAATCGGTCTCGAAATGTGTCTTGCTTTTAAGCACGCTCATGATCGCGGTATCACTCACCGTGACATTAAACCCGCCAACATTCTTTTAGAACAACAAGGTTCCATTAAACTTTCCGATTTCGGAATTGCTCATTTTTTCGGCGGTCAACGCCTCACGGAAGTCCATTCGGTTGTCGGGACATTGGAATATATGTCGCCCGAACAGGCGTTGGCAAGTCCGGTCAATGCCCGATCTGATTTGTATTCACTCGGAGCGGTTCTTTACGCTCTTTTAGTGGGACGACCGCCGTTCTCCGCCAAAAATCTGCCGGAAATACTGCGCAAACATCAGAAAAATATCATTGAATCAATCCGATTCACCCGATTGGATGTGCCGGATGACTTGGAAGCGATTATCTTCGACCTCTTGAGAATCAAATCAGAAGAACGTCCCCATAACGCTTATCTTGTTGTCAAACGTTTTCAGTCACTTCTTCAGGCGTTAGTCGGTCCGCCGGAACGGATTCTCGTCAAACCAATGGCGCCGGATTCGCCAACCGCGCTTCCAATGGACGCGGTTCGTATTCCTTACAAAGGCGATCAGGATCAAGATCAAAAAATTGTTCGTTCGCGCGGTATTTTTATTGACAACGGCATCATTGATCTCGGCGGCATTGTCGGCAAGGAGCAAACGAATACGATTGAGGTGTCCTCAAATTCGCTTGTGAAGGATTCGCCGCTTTCTCCGGCTGTTCCGAACAAAGATGTTGCGAACCGTGAGGTTGGTTCCGGTCTTACCTCGCTGGCGGTTTCATTCGGACAACCGGGTACAAAAGGAAACGAAAAGCAAACGCTTGAAACGCCGTTTCCCGCCGCCGAACTACCGGAAACTCAAATGTTGACGCAGCCGTCGGCTCTTTCGGCTCATTCTGATCATTCGGCTCATTCTGATCATTCTGATTTTTCTGATTCGTTGGCGGTTCCTGATCCATTATTAAAGCAGGTTCACGATGATTCGCGTCAACCTGAAATTTCGCAACCCGATGAAATCACACGAACTTCTCAGATTGAGATTCCGCTAACCGGCGATTCAAAATGGTCACCGAATGATTGTTCGGCTGTTCTTTCCGAACCCGATAACAATAAGACAAACGAAGATCAAAACAAACCGGAAGAAAAAACCATAACCGCTACTCTTCCCGAAAATTTTCCGTATCGTTTTCCGATTCAACACGGCGAGGTGATTCTTGAGGATGTTCCCGAACTACGGCGGACAAAAGACGAACCGCTTCCCGATGTCAGTCTTTTTGACGCGGCTCAATGGCAACATGCCCCCAGTGAAATCGAAGAACAACCAACAATCGGAATTGATTCGCCAGAAGTGGTTCATTCCAAAGAGACCGGATTGATGACCGATAACAGACCAACTGTTGACGGATTGGCAACCGGACATTTACCGGGTTTTCATTTTTCGGCTCGTTCGGAAGTTTCGGTAAATAATGGAGCAAACGTTTCGGAAAAGATTCAGGAAAAAATTCAGGAAAAGGTTTCAGAAAAGATTCAAGAAAAGGTTTCAGAAAAAACTCTTGAAAAAAATTCGGAAAAAAAATCGGAGCCAAAAAAATCGATTGAGCCTTACGGGTTACAAAATCCCAATGCAACGCTGATCGGATCCGTTGGATCCAAAAATCGAATCTCGACAATAGTTGATCATTCCGCTTCGTCGTCCCACTTTACTGCGGTGAAAGATGAAGAGTTCGACGCTTACGAAAATCAGGAACGGCAACATCATCCGGTGATTTCATTGCAAACGGTTTTTGCGTTAGTCTGTTTGATTTTTATTGGAGTTACCGTTTATTATCTGTTGCAGCCGGTTCAGGCGGACACGCTGTTTGAAAGGATTAAACGGACAATTAACGAAGACAGTGACAGTGACGGACTTTCACCGTCGGCTCTTCGCAGTGCGGAAGAGGATATTAATCATTTTCTGTTGGAACATTCGCAACATCCGATGGCGGATCAAGTCCGGTATTACCAGACGGAATTGGATTTAGCAATACAGGAACAAATCCTGAAACGGCGGCAACGGCTTGCCAATTCCGAAACGCCAAGTCCGGTCGAACAGGCTTATATGGAAGCGATGGCGTTGATTAAAACAAACCCGGAAAATGCCATCGCTAAATTAAAAGCGTTGATTGCCGTATTTCGTTCTGAAAACCAAACGGACAATCAGTCCGACAATCAATCTGATAATCAAACGGACAATCAAACTGATAATCAAACTGATAATCAAGCCGAACGATCAAAAACGCAACCCAAAACGCCGCCGTCTGAAATGTCTGAAACGTCTGAAACAAAAAATCCGAAGCCGGTCAAACCTGTTAAACGGCAACGTCCGAATCCGACAGAACTTTGTGTTGAATTAGCAACAAGACGTTTGGAAAAACTGGAAAAGGAAATTGAAACAATCCATTCCGATCAATTCAAAGTGATACGAAAACGATTAGATGATGCCAAAGAACTTGAAACAAAATCGCCTCAACAAGCCGAAGCGATTCGTCGTGGAATTATCGAGTTGTACCAACACCATCATTGGGCAAAAGAAATCGTCGAAGAAGCAAAACAAGAACTCAAATAATTTGTGATTTGTGATTTGTGATTTGTGATTTTTCTAAGTCACTTTTTACGGACGATATTGTTCATTCGTTTTCAACACGAAAACAACATCTTCCGTTTTTGAATTGAGTTGAATCGGGTCTTGAAAATCGAAACTGAATGTTTCGAGTATCTTGAATCGATTAGCTTTTTCAAGCAGACATCGAAACTGTTGAAGTGAGTAAGTCCGAAGCGGAAACGTATCAACGATTTCGTAACATTGTTTTGGAGTTGTTGCTTTGATACGAAATTCAACTGTTTCGATTCGTTGTTTCCGGTCGAGCGATAAACGAAACAATTTAGATTGCAACGCGAGCGAGCCGTGCCGAACCGACCATTTTTCCTGCGAACAAACGGCGTTGCCTCGCGGCAACAGATGCAAACCGAGCAGATAAATTCCATTCGGTTTCAAAATATTCGCAACAGCATGAAGATGCGACAATGCCGCTGATTCTGAGGTTAGATGTAGAAAACTACTTACAAAATTGAACGCCAGATCGAATGGTTTTTTCTGTTTCAAATTGGTCATTGAAAACCGGGTCATATCGCCAAGTATTGCGGATTCTGCCAGACCGTGCCGTCGGAGTCGTTTGTTACAAAATGCAACCGCGTTGGGGTTCAGGTCGAGTCCGACGATTTGATGACCTTCTTTAGCGATTCGCCAAAGCAGCCTTCCTGTTCCGCAAGCCGGTTCGAAAAACCGCCCATGACCTGATATATGACAATAACGTTGGAGTGATGTTTTCAGAAATTCGATTTCCCGTTTCCACGAATCCGAAAAAAGAACATCGTACAATTTCGGATAATCGTAAATCATGGCAACCTCTCAAATGCGTAACTTGTATCATTTCCAAATTTTATTATCGTCGTCGTTCTTGGGGAATGGGTCTCATTACCGGTGGTGTGCCGGGAACATACGGCGGTCTTTTTTTCAGCAGGACATTGTACATCACACGGGATTGCCCCATCCAGGCATCAACCGCATCCCAACCAAGATGATAAGTTTGTGCATCAAGTTTGGCTTGTCGGGGATTGGTTGCCGGTACAGTCACCACTTTTTGATCGCCTTCCCGTGAGTCCGCCCGCCGAACATACGTGTAACGCAAACGCCGTTCGTCTGTCTGAGCAAGAACAATGTCTCCCACAGCAGCAAAAAATACAATAAAAAAAAGAGAACCCCAAAAATAATTCTTCACCATGATTCGCCGCCAATAACTGTTTGAGTTGATCTTGTTTTTTTAATTTTTTAATTAATTAGGAGTAATGTATCATGCGCCAATAACATTACCTAAAGTGTTATTATATGGCGATTGCAACGATGCGATACTTTTTATACTTGCGATTTCGCTTCTTGGTTTTGATCTTTTAATCAATTGATTAATGAGGGGTAAAGTGATATTGATTTTAGTCGCGCTAGCGACGTTATTATGCATAACCGGCGGTGTAGCGCAGCGTAACCGCCGGATCGCGTCCTTCCACCACGACAAAGTCGCGCAGCGACGACATTATCGAGTCCAATCTCTTTCATCCAATTCCTTAATCTCTACTTTTGATAATGCCATCGCTGCGCGACTTTGGTTGTTGGGGGGCGATTGTCCGGCGGTTGCGCTGCGCTACACCGCCGGTTATGCATCATACCGTCGCTGCGCGACTAGGAAAAACAAAAATTAATGCGTAACGGGTATTTCAAAACAAAAAAAGTTTGTTTATTGGCGCATGTTGCCTAATCGCGTAAAACCAAAGCAATACCAGTACCGCCCCTCTTATCGGTGTTGGTACTTACAAGAGTTTAAGAAAAGATTCAATTGATCAAAGGGATCAAATGGATCAGTTGGCAACGATTGAGAGCCGATTCGGTAAAAGATTCCAATTGTATCGTTTCCGATTCGATTTTTCTAAAAGAATTAGTAAAAAACCGGAAAAAAATCTTGAAGAGTCGGGATTTTTTGATAAATTGTTTTGTTATTGTAATGGTTGGATTTTTTGAAATGATCTTCAATGCACTCCAAGTCCTGCTTTGTGTGCTTACCAAACAATCAAAATGCCGGAACAACCTTATTTTGCCGACGCTGAAGTCGATGAATTAATTCGGAACGCCGAACTAAGAACCGAGATTGAACCCTATTTGGATGAATCCGTCTTTCGTGTTCCTTTTCAACATCTTCCGCTTCGCCTGGAAAACGAATTTTTAGCGAGTATGCTCGATTGGGAGGTGGCTCCTATTGAGCCGATTTACCGTTGGTTCGAACCGGAATTGCGTATTCCAAGCCCGGATTCTCTGAGTGACGAAAAAGTGTCTCAAGTCTTGGACGATCTCATCGAAAAATTGTTTGAAAAGAAAATCCTGCTCGATTTTACGGATCATCTTTCGGATCGTGAACTTTATACCTTGATTTATCGGGACATTTTGTCGTCACGCGAAAAAAATCTCAAACAACGCAATAGTTTTATTCATTGGGATTGTTCCGGCGGTGACAGTGATATTTGGCTCCGGTTTTACGCTTCGGACGATGAACGCGAATTATGGACGGATTATTACGACGAACCGTTGCCGCCAAAACAACTTCCCGCTCACCATCGCGATTTGCCGCAGCATCCGTTTTAACCCGATTAACCATTAACCAGAATGTTCAAGACGAATGATTGACAGTTCAAAACGAATCATCGATAATAAACAACCGTTAATTTACTCTCAACTCTCAACTTTCCACTAATTAAAACGATTATGACAAAGAAGACATTGAATGTCGGAATGCTTGGTTGCGGTTTTATGGGACGAACCCACTCAAACGCTTATAGCCAAGTCAACCATTTTTTCAACACGCCGTATCAACCGGTTCTCAAGGCGTGTTATGGTCGTGAAGAAGACATGCCCGCTCTCAAGAAATTTCAGGAGATGTGGGGTTACGAATCCATCGAAACCGATTGGAAGAAATTGATCGAACGAAATGATATCGATATTGTCGATGTTGTCGCTCCGAATTTTCTGCACAAAGATATGGTTCTCGCCGCCGCTCATGCCGGTAAAATCATTGTCTGTGAAAAACCGTTGGCAATGAGTTATGCCGAAGCGGAAGAAATGGTGGCGGTTGTGGAAAAAGCCGGTGTTAAGAACATGGTCTCATTCAATTACCGGCGTGTTCCGGCAGTGTCGCTTTTCAAACAAATCGTTGATGAAGGGCGTGTCGGTAAACCGTTTCATTATCGGGCAACCTATCTTCAGGATTACACGATCAGCGAAAAAGTCCCGTCCGGCGGTGCCGCGTTGTGGCGGCTTTCGGCGAAAATTGCCGGAAGCGGTGTTACCGGTGACCTGCTTGCTCACTCCATCGATACCGCAGAATGGATCAACGGTCCTATTGCCAAAGTTTGTGCTTACACCGAAATCTTTATCAAAGAACGGAAAAATACCGACACCGGACAACTGGAAAAAATTACCATTGATGACGCCTGTATGTTTTTGGCGGTCTTCCAAAACGGCTCCATCGGAACTTTTGAATCAAGCCGTTACGCCAGAGGACGAAAAAATTACAGTTCGATGGAAATCAACGGCGAACACGGAGCCATCTATTTCAACCTCGAAGAACCGGAATATATTGAGTTTTTCCGTTATGCTGACCCGGATACCGGCAAAAAAATCGAAGATCATTTAACCGGTTGGCAGAAAATTCTGGTTACCAACGGCGAACATCCGTATATGAAAAATTATTGGGTTCCGGGAACAACCATTGGTTATGAACACACGTTTATCAACGGGTTGGCGGATTTCCTGTTCAGTCTGGACGGCGGTACAAAGTTCGAACCCGATATGCGAACAGCAGCACGAACCCAAAAAGTCTGCGACGCCGTTATTCAAAGTGCCAAAGAAGCGAAATGGATCGAAATCTAAAGGCAACTTCTAACTCTACTACCAAGTTCTCTTATTGTTCGTGCATGATTTAGGGGATTGATAAGGAAAGATTATATAATGAAAGGGTCTGAACTATGATTTACCTGATTAACTGATTGACTGTGATTTTATTTTTTACAGTCAATCGGAGTTCGGAACTCCAAAATCTGAGTTCGGAACTCCAAAATCGGAGTTCGGAACTCCAAAATCTGAGTTCGGAACTCCAAAATCGGAGTTCGGAACTCCAAAATCGGAGTTCGGAAGTCCAAAATCGGAGTTCGGAACTCCAAAATCGGAGTTCGGAACTCCAAAATCGGAGTTCAGAAGTTCAAAATCGGAGTTCAGAAGTTCAAAATCGGAGTTCGGAAGTCCAAAATCGGAGTTCAGAAGTCCAAATTCGGAGTTCAGAAGTCCGAAATCGGAGTTCGGAAGTCCGAAATCGGAGTTCAGAAGTCAAAAATCGGAGTTCAGAAGTCCAAAATCGAACTTTAGAAGGTATAAAAACCAGACCTACTATACTCCACCCTGTCATAAAATGTTGTCCTTTGCTGGCAAAACTTAATCTATTGTGGCAGGGTAGAGTATAAAAACTCTTTTTTAACCACGAAAAACACAAAAAAACGAAAGCAAATTTTGTTATCGTTTTTTTATGATAAACGATTTCCAACAATTTTATTTTTCGTGAAATTTCGTGTGTTTTGTGGTTCGCCTCGGTTTTTAGAAGGGTTCCTTAAAGGATTTTTTTGAGAGTATCGGTGAGTTCTTCGATCATTTCAGGCGTATGCGTGGCAAACACGGCAATACGAAGAGCTCCGGTTGAACCAAGTCCGGCGTAACGGGGAAGATACGAAATCAAAATTCCTTTTTCGGAAAGTTCTTTTTGAATACGACGCATGTTGCCGGAGGAACCAAGCGTCAGAATAATAATCGGAACCGGCGAAGGATCGGTTTCCAGTCCCAGATTCCGTAAACGGGTTTTCAAAATTGATGTATTATTTTGAAGTTGCTGACGAATCGAGTTTTCGGTGAGGATTGACAAGGCTTTGGCGGTTGCGGCAGCGATGGGGCTTGCGGGCGCGCTGGCACCGAAAAAGACTGCCGAACGATCTTTCAGGCGTTGGATGAACGATTCGCTGCCCGGTATCATGCCGCCGCAACCGCCCACCGCCTTGCTCAGTGAAAAACTGCTGAACAACCGCGTCGAAACTGTTGAAAAACCGCCAAAACCAAAATGATCCGTGGCATCTTGCATGGTTCGGTTCACGGAAGACGGGTCGAACCCGAAATATTCAAGGCTTCCGCAACCGTTTTCGCCAAGAACTCCAAAACCATGAGCATCGTCAATCCAAAGAGAAGAACCTTCATATTCCGCAAGTAAATCAACATAATCCCTGATCGGCGCAACAGTTCCGAGAAAAGAAAAAACTCCGTCCGTAATGACAATTGGTTTTTCATGTAGTTGGAGG
>JAISQH010000668.1 GCA_031274385.1 Planctomycetaceae bacterium
GATGGTGTGGTGTTGGATGCGTTGGGGCTGCTTGTCGATCAGTCCGTAATGACCGGCGAATCAGTGTCGGTGGAAAAACTCGCGGTCAATTCCGTAACTGTTATGGATCATGTTGAAGACGAGGAGTCGCTCGTTTATCGCGGAACAATGGTTGCGGACGGGCATGGGCAATTTGTTGTTACAAAAGTCGGCGATCAAACGCGGCTTGGTCAAATTGCCGCGAATCTTGGCTCCGTAGAATCCGATGCCGATACGCCTTTGACTCAAAAGTTGACCGTACTTGCAAAACAAATCAGTATTGTCGGCATGAGCAGTGCGGCGTTGATTTTTATTGTTATGGTTTCTTTCACGTTTTGGGGTTGGCATCCCGATTGGACAAACGGAACATTAACAGGCTTGCTTCCGTTTTTCAAGGGACTCTTAACGGCGTTTGTCATTTCCGTGACAATTATTGTTGTTGCCGTACCGGAAGGATTGCCGATGATGGTAACTGTTTCACTGGCATTGAACATGATGAAGATGGCAAAAGAAAATTGCTTGATACGAAAACTAGTCGCATCAGAAACGATTGGTTCCGCAACAGTGATTTGTTCCGATAAAACCGGTACGTTAACGCAGAATCAAATGACTGTTACCTGGTTTTTCGGCGGATTAAAAGAAATAAGCGGATGTGAATTTGAAACGATTAAAAACTTGCCGGAATGGGATGTACTCGTTGATTTGATTTCCACGAACAGTGAGGCGGCATTGAATCATCATCAGGGAAAAATTGATAACATCGGGAATCCGACCGAATGCGCGTTACTGCGATTGTTACACGATGCCGGAGTTGATTATCGGGAATATCGGGACAAAAATCCACGAATCTGGGAATTAAGCCATAATTCCGCACGAAAAATGTCGGCTGTCGCGGTTGAAAGGAATAAAACGCGAATTATTTATGCCAAAGGCGCACCGGAACGATTATTAAATTGTTGTTCACATATTATGGTGAACGGACGGCGTGAACCGATTGAATCGTATCAATCATTGATTCGTTCGGCTTTAACTCAATCGCAAAGTCAAGCATTACGGGTTATTGCTTTTACGGTAAAAGAATGGGAACCGCCGATGTCGGAAAGTGTACAGGAAATGGAAAATGTACCGGAAAGTTTCAAAGAGGAAAATATGGAACATTTTGTCGAATATCGAGACAACACGCTTTATGCGTTGATTGGCATTACGGATCCGATTCGTCCAGAAGTTCCTCATGCGATTGCAACCTGCCGCGAAGCCGGAGTTGATGTCAAGATGATTACGGGCGATGCGGAACCGACAGCCGTTGCTATTGCCAAACAGGCGGGAATTCTTTCCGAAACATTTAAGACAGGTGATTTTGAAACAGAAATAAAACTCGGCGAACTCGTTTTGACATCGGAGGAACTGGCTGAATTAAGTGACGAAAAACTTGTTGAGGTGATTCCACATCTTCGTGTTTTGGCTCGATCAACTCCGATGGACAAATTGCGCCTTGTCAAGGCATTGCACAAACAGGGCGATGTTGTGGCGATGACGGGCGACGGGACAAACGACGCTCCGGCGTTGAAATTTGCCGATGTCGGCATTTCGATGGGAATTACCGGAACAGAAGTGGCAAAAGAAGCAAGTGATATTGTACTAATTGATGATAACTTTAAAAGTATTGTAACAGGAATTTGGTGGGGACGTACTTTGTATCAGAATATCCAAAAGTTTTTGCAATTTCAATTGTCGGTCAATGTTGTTGCGTTAACTTGTGCGTTATTGGGACCGTTAGTTGGAGTGCCATTACCGTTGACGGTTCCGCAACTTCTTTGGATCAATATCATTATGGATACGTTTGCGGCGATTGCTTTGAGTACAGATCCGCCGCGTATTAACTCGATGAAACGAAAACCCATTGCACGAAATGCTTCCATTATTACACCGTCAATGGGATTGACGATTGTTTTTAATAGCATTTATCAGGTTGTTATTTTATTTTTGGTACTTTATTTCGGTTGGTTTCTTGATACGAAAGATCGTTTTACGTTTTATACTGATTCAAAGTTGGCGGAGAACATCCCAGCGTTGACGGTATTTTTCACGATTTTTGTCATGTTCCAATTCTGGAATATTTTCAATTGCCGTTCGTTACGGCATGATGAATCGCCGTTTTCACTTTTGTACAAGAACCGGTTATTTATGTTAATAGTGACAACAATTGCAGTGATACAAGTTGGTCTTGTACAAGTGAGCGATCACTTCGGCATCGGACAAATATTCCGAACCAACCCGCTTTCACTTGAACAATGGATTAAAATTACATTAATTACGCTAACCATTATTCCGTTTGCATGGTTCGTCAGATTATTGTTGTCAAAATTAACGTACAATAAATTGACCCCGTAGGTATAAGATCAGAGATAACTGCCTATTGGTCAAGTGCGGATGAAATTCAATTAGTGAAATGTTGACGGTTATTTTAATTGGAGTACAATATATCCCATTGACTTAACTGTTTGTCCGTTGTAATCAAAATCAATGTCGCTGTAATTCGAAACAATATTCGTTCCGTCGGAAAAAGTTGTTCTGGATACATTTTCTGTAATAAATTCATGTGATTCCATGAACTCGTATTGCAGATGCCTAATCGTTTCAAATTCATCGAAACCTTCCTTGATTTTCGTAACGGATTGAATCAATTCTTCATTTGTTTCACAAATCAGGTCGTCATTGCCCATCCAGTTGCTGCCGCTTTCACGGAACTTCGAATAAAAATAGAAAATCGGTCTTCCGCCAAATTCAATGAGTTTCAATCGAATCAATGGTGATTTGATGGTGTAATTTATTGTTGCGGAATAGGGATTGTTCAAGACGATACCGTTGTACACAAGTTGCCAGAACGGAACATGCCGCTCAATCAACGGATCCAGCGGCATGTCTGGATTATGAAACGAAATATAAAGTCCGTAGTCAAGATTTGAGATACAATAATCAAAGCCTCCTTCGGAAGCAAGACCGCCGAATGTTTTTTGAGCGTCGTTAAAAATTTTCTTTGTCCATCTCGCATAATCTTCTTTCGTCAACGAATGTTCTGTTGCGTAACAAGTTCTCGGATTAATTGTTGAAAAAACGTCAATGTAATGCAAACCGCGAAACCCTAAAGCCTTTAGTTTTTCGAAATCGCTTTGAACGAAACGTTCGTACATACATTTCGGACAGGTTTCATACATATTACCGCCGCCCCATGTTGTATAAGTGTTCAATTTTCCGTCTTTTTTCCGCAACAAATATCCTTCGTCCCAAAGTCCGCCGATACACGAAGCGTGATAAGCATCGGAATTATTTGTGTGACAAACGATTTGAAAACCTTCTGTTTGTGCTTTTTCAATGGCTTCGCGAAGTTTTGTTTCACCGCCAAGTCGTTCGTCGGGAGGAAAAATTTGCGGATAACGTCCATCATGTCCGCCGACATTCCAACCAACAAGACAAAATTCCGCCTCGTTAATACCTTGCCGTTTGAACTCCTCGACGATTTGTTTGAAGCGATCAAATGTTACAGCAACTTTCATTGGCGGTTCGTTCTCTGCCGTTTGTTCGGTAACCGGCGACGGAACCGGTTTCCAAGCCATTCGAACTCGGATTTCCATTGATTGGGCAGCGTAATCGAGTTCCTGATTATTTTTCACTCGGTCTTTTAACGGAACACAAACTTTTCGATCCAACTGATATTTTCGATAAATCTTCGCCATGTCGGAATACGTTGCTGTATTTTTGTCCAATAAATGAAATTCGACGGTAATATCTTCGTATGGAGCATGGCAACTTGAAATGCGTCCGATTTATGTTCGCAAATCGAGTCAGACACGGGGACATGTCTTGGTGTTGATGTTATCGTATTTATTGATTCAAAAATTGCGGGAGTTGTGGGGCGGACTGGACGGTAGAGGAGGGAATCAGGTTATTGGAAACGTTGGGAACAATTCAACTCCAATTCCCAAACCCAAATGACGAATCAAAAAACATAACAATCAACAGCGCGCCGACGCTTCGTGAAGAGATCGCAGAGTTATTCCGCCTTGCGAATGTCCCCGCCGGAAAAACAAAGCAAGTGAACACTGTGGACAGTAAGAAAAAACTAAAAATTCGACGTAAACCCTAAAAAGGACTCATACTTACAACCAATTATCGTGCCGACTCAAAACGGAACATCCGTTGAAATGCTCAGCGTCATCAATGAAATAAAACAGTCGAATTAAGAATCTTGTTGTTGAAAGAGGGCGTTTCTTACACCGGAGATGAGGGCTTGGAATGAGGCGAGCGACAATTCGCGGTGAATACAAATTCGGTGGATTCTCATTGCGTCTAATTGGGCATTATTCCGTTTTTCTTGCAGAGTGAAAGCCAGACGAAAACCGATATTCCGGGCAGTATTGACCACCAGATCGGAAAAATCATTCTCCGAACCAAACGGATAAGCAAGCAAATCACATTTTTTATTGAGTTCGGTTTCGAGCCGGTTTTTGGATTCGCGTAATTCGCGGTCGATTTCTTGCGGTTGGAGTTGGGACAGGATGGGGTGAGAAAGCGTATGAGCTCCGATTTCAATTCCTTTTTTTTGAAGAGATCGCAGTTCATCCCAACTGAGAAAAGTATATAATTCGCGTTTCCACTTGGGCGTCAGGTCGGGCTTGGTGCGCTCTCTCAGGAATTGCAACAACGTTTCCCGATCCGCCATCGGAAGACTTTTGGCAATCTGAAGCAATTGCAATGCTTGCTCGGTACGTTTGGGGGTTTCCGGCGGGTCAAGCGAATAGAGTTGACCGGCAAGACTGAGTTGAGTACCGGAAAAAACGGAAAGACGTTCGTGTAATTCGAGTGACCAGATGAGTTGATTTTGAGTTTCGATGAAGTTGGTGGTGACGAAAAGGGTTGCCGGAATTTCGTAGCGGTTAAGGAGAGGTGCAGCAAGAAGAAGGTTATTGGAATAACCGTCATCAAAGGAAACATGAACCGCCCGATCCGGCAACGGAATCTCTTTTTCGATGGCATCACGAATTTGCTGTGACGACACCGGGTTCCAGTGTTTCCTCAATTCCCGAAGTTGCTCTTCGAGTTGGGAAACGGTAACGGCGATACGGGTTCGGGCGTCGTTCGGCGGACTCTGGTTCTGAACAACACCGTGATAGCAAAGCCCCAACAAACAACGGCGCGTCCAAAACCGCGACAATCGGTTCAACCCCAAATTTTCAACACCTTTAAGAATTAATTGCTTCATTGTCGGAAAAGAATTGAAAATAATCAGGAAAATAAAAGCCGATGATTTACCAAAAACGAAAATTCTACCACGAAAATCACGAAATGTCATGAGAAAAGTGAAAAAAACAGATCGGTCAATCTTGAAAGTTTTCCTACCGTTCCGTTTTTGGAGGTTAAAAAAAGGTAGGCAGCCTTTCTCCGAAATATTTGGTAAATAGCATCGGCGTACTCGCCGACTCGAAAACCGGATGACTGGGCTTTTTGTATTTAAAGTCGGCGATTACGCCGACGCAACCTTATCTCATTGAAACTCCATAAACGGAACGATAGGAAAACTCGCTCTTTCTGCCAAACTTTTTTTCCCCCCCTTAATTGTAAAGATGAATTGAATGTGGTATATTCCCTGTTTGCATCGACTTTACCGATCATGTAAAATGTAAAAACAGGCTATGAGTTCAGTAATCGGGAATATTCCACTTCAACTGCGACCGCCGCTCCGGTTTATCCATGCGTCCAACCTCCATTTGGATCGGACTCTTGAAGATGTTTCCGAAGGACCTGCCCACTGGGAACAACGAATGCTCAACGTGACCCGACGCGGAGCAGAACGGTTATTCCAAAAAGTAGTAGAAGAAAATGTTGAATTTCTGATTTTGAGCGGCGATGTCTTAAACGCCAATCTTTCTCCGCCGGGGAATTTTTTGTTTCTCATTGAACAATTTGAACGGCTTAAAAATGCCGGAATTGCTGTTTATTGGGCGGGCGGTGAATTTGATTCACCTGAAGATTTTCCAACCGCTTTTACGTTGCCTGACAATGTGCATCATTTTTCGAGTGGTTCGATTCAGGAATATTACGTCTATCGAACCGTTGAATCCGAAAACACTCCGGTTGCCAAAATAGTCGGTACCAGCCGAAATCAACAACGCCGCCGGATTCGGAGTTCTGAATTTCCTCTTGATCCGGGCGGACTTTATACGATTGTGGTTGCTAACGGCGAAGTGGAACCGGAATCATTGACACAACGCCGAATTGATTTTTGGGCACTTGGCGGAAGCAACCGCCGTCAGGTTTTTCACGGTAATCCCCGCAAAAAAGGACTGGATGGAAAACCGATTCCGATGGATCCGCCAGATATCTCCGGTCAATCGCCCGGAACCAAGCGCGAACGGAAAGATGTTCCGCCCCCGCCTTACACTGTTCACTACCCCGGTGCCACGGTTGCCAGAACTCCGAAAGATATCGGACTTTATGGAGCAACGCTTGTTGAGGTTCCGTGGGGAGAAGAACCGGTGTTGACCTTTTTTCCGACTTCGCCGGTACGTTGGGTAAATGATCCGATCTCGTTAGAAGCATCTGACGACGGCGGAAAACTGGCGGATGAACTCCGGTTGCGGATTAAAAATTATCGTGATTCTCAAAAAGGTGATGATTTGTTTATCAATTGGTTTGTTGATATTCCGCCTGGACCGCTTGCCTCCAGTCTGCGGCGCGGTACGTTGACAGCAGACCTGTTAAGCGAACTCCGTTCGGTGTACGGCAAAGACGAACCAATCACTTGGTCGGTTTCGTTGACCTGGCTCGCACCCGAACAACTTTCGAAACCATTTTATGAACAACAAACCATTTTGGGCGATTTTCTGCGTTCGGTCAAACATTTTCAGGATCATCCTCAGGAAATCATTGATCTGGAACCGTATTTGCCGAAAGATTGGGGAACCGAAGAATCGGTTAATGCGTTGCTTTTAGCAGGCAAAGCGACTGATGAAATCGGCGATTCCGAAGAAAAAACGCCAAAACAACCGCGTCTTGTCCAGTCGCCGCCGCAATCGGAAACTCAACACCGTATTCTTCGCGAAGCCGCAATGGTTGGTCTCGAACTGCTCGGAAAAACAGGAAATAATAGTGGAGAGTTGATAGTGGAAAGCGGAGAGTGACGCAAGCGGATTAAAACTCTTCACTATCAACTCTCCACTATCAACTCTTGGCAAAGCCCGATTGACGCGTGGAATTACCGGATTGCTGCGTGGAAATGGACTTTTTCCACGCGGAAAAGGCAATTTTCCACACGGAAATGGACTGTTTCCACGCAGAAATGGATCGTTTCCATGTGGAAATGGTCTTTTTCCACGCAGAAAAGGCAATTTTCCACGCGGAATTGGAGAATTTCCGCATGGAAATTCGGTAATGCCATGCGGAAATCCGGTAAAGTTACGCGGAAATTTTGGCAAAATTCTTGAGTACCGTCTGAAAACGCGGATCATTGAGGGCATGTTCAATGTCATTTCGGGAATGATTGGCATGATTTGATTAAAGGGAACTTCTAAAAACTCTTTTTTATACTTTAGGCGGTCATAAATGTATGTTTTTACCCCGTAGAAGCGGGAAGGCTTGAGACATTAGGTTCGCTACCTAACATTGCTGTAATTTAAATTTTGGTAATGAATTTAGTGAATT
>JAISQH010000040.1 GCA_031274385.1 Planctomycetaceae bacterium
CGGACCGAACGGCGGACAAGTGATTGTCACGGTTGACGGAAAAACAAACGCCAAACCAATTGCCCGATTTGACTCTTACTGTACCAATCATCGGCTTGCCACACTCGGCTTGGCGTTTAATCTTGACCCGAATGTCGTTCATACCGTCACTGTCGAAGTTCACCCGGAACAACCCAGCCGTCAACCGGTTGCCTTCCGGCTGAAAGAACCGGAAAAAGAACTCGCCGAACCCAAATATCAGGGAACCAACGTCTGGTTCGGGCAACTCATGCTCATCGGTGACCTCGATTAAGCAACCGAATTAACAGAAACAATCCGGCTGAAAACAATATTAGACTTGTTCCACAACTTGAAAAAGAGTGTAATTAGGTTTTAGTTTTGTCAACAGATTATACAGATTTTACAGATTTTCATCAAAAACGAATCTGTAAAATCTGTTGACAATAACAACAATAATGGAACAAGTCTATTAAAAACTCAATTCGAAATGAGTCATTGATTATTGATCAATAAAATAAGAAACCATCAATAATGGATACCTTAAAAACAAAGCACGCTCATCTTCAGCAGTATTTGAGCCAACTCGGTAATCTTGCGGTGGCATTTTCCGGCGGTGTGGACTCGACGTTTTTGCTCAAGTCGGCTCACGCGGTTTTGGGGCATAAAATCATCGCCGTAACCGCCCGGTCTTGCAGTTTTCCAAAACGTGAACTCGACGAAGCCTCCGATTTCGTGCAAAAAAACGGAATCGAACACGTTATCGTTGATTCGGAAGAATTAGACATCGAAGGTTTTTCAAAAAATCCGGTCAACCGCTGTTATCTTTGCAAAACGGAACTTTTTACCAAAATTCGCGATATTGCGGATTCACGCGGAATCCGTCACATTGCGGAAGGTTCCAACGCCGATGACGAAGGCGATTACCGACCGGGGTTGCAGGCGGTGGCGGAACTCGGTATTTTGAGTCCGCTTCGCCATGCGAACTTGACCAAAAACGATATCCGGCAACTTTCCGCCGAACTTGGTCTGCCGACCTGGAACAAACAAAGCTTCGCCTGTCTTTCGTCGCGTTTTCCCTACGGCGAAAAGATTACAAAAGAACGTCTGGCAAAAATCGATCAAGCCGAACAATTTTTACTCGATTCCGGTTTCCGGCAAGTGCGAGTCCGTTTTCACGATAATCTGGCACGAATCGAAACAGATGAAGACGGTTTTCAAAAACTGTTCGATAAAAAATTGCGGGAAACGATTTATAAACGATTCAAGGAAATCGGTTTCGTTTATGTTTCCATCGACATTCTCGGTTATCGTACCGGAAGCATGAACGAAATGCTAAAAATAGTTAATAGTTAATAGTTAATAGTTAATAGTGACGCAAGCGATTTACCTTGCGTTTTTTACTTCCCACTTCCCACTTCCCACTTCCCACTTAAACTCCTCGCTATTAAGATGTTTTTGAGTATTATTATTCCGGTTCGCAACGAAGCACCGTATATTGCGGAAGTACTCGAACGGTTATTGGAACAAGATTATCCTGCGGAACAATTTGAAATTCTTGTCGTGGATGGTTTCTCAACAGACAAAACACAGGAAATTGTTCGGAAATATACGGTGCAGTATCCTAATGTACGGTTACTCGATAATCCGAAACTGCTTTCGAGTGCCGCCCGGAATATCGGTATCGAAAACGCACACGGTGACGCAATACTTATTGTTGACGGGCATTGTCACATTGACAACCGTGAGATGCTTAGAAATGTCCGTTCGGCGTTTGAAATATCCCAAGCCGATTGTTTGGGACGTCCGCAACCACTTGAAATGACCAACGCAACAACCTTACAATGGGCAATTGCTTCAGCCCGCCGCAGTCCGCTGGGGCATCATCCCGATTCGTTTATTTATTCAGGGCAAGCACAATTCTCGCCGGCAATTAGTGTTGCGGTTGCGTATCGTAAAACAGTTTTTGAAACAGCCGGACGCTTCGATGAAACCTTTGACGCTTGTGAGGATGTGGAAATGAACCATCGAATTGATAAAGCAAAACTCCGTTGCTATTTCGATCCGGCAATCGCGGTTCATTATGTTCCGCGAAAAACGCTTGCCGGTCTCATGTTTCAAATGAATCGATATGGTCGCGGACGCGTCAAATTGTTTCGGAAACATCGGGAAACCTTTTCACTAAAAAGTTTTGGGCTTGGTTTTTTTGTACTTGCTGTCATTTTGGGGTTGCCGTTTTGTTGTGTGCATCCTGTATTTTTGTATGCTTATCTTTCGGCTCTCAGTCTTTATGCTTTTGCCGTTTTAACCGAATCCGTACGAATTACTATTTTGAATCACCGTTTCGCCATGCTGCCGTTTTTGCCGATTGTTTTTGCAGCAATCCATTTTGGTTTCGGTTTTGGTATTCTGCGCGAATTTTTGGGAACATTTTTCAAATTCAAAAAGGAATGAAATTTGAACCTAAATTTGCGCGCAACCAATTTTATATTTCAGGAGAAACAGTTCATGTCCCGAAAATTAGCAACGATTACGAAAATTAAGGCGACAACACCGATTGCGGGAGCGGATTTTATTGAGGTGGCGTCGATGACCACGAACAATTGGGTTTGTGTTGTCAAAAAAGGCGATTTTGTTCCGGGTGATTTTGGTGTTTATTTTGAGATTGATTCTTTTCTTCCAAAGGAAGAGCGTTACGTATTTCTTGACGGCAGATCGAATAAAACATGGCATGGAGTGGAGGGTTATCGGCTTCGGACGATTAAACTGAGAGGTCATGTTTCACAAGGGTTGGTGCTTCCCTTGTCGTTGTTCCCTGAGATACAAAAACCGGAGGAAGGCAACGATGTTACGGAATTGCTGAATGTGAAACTGTACGAACTTCTGGAACCGCCCTCGTTTAACATGGGATCGAGACGCCGGAAACAACCGCGTTTATTTCCGTACTTTCTTCGCAAAACAGATCAGGAACGGCTGCAATCTCTTTCTTCCGAACGGCTCACTGCACTTTCCGGTCGCGCATTTGAGGTTACTGAAAAGCTTGACGGGACATCCGCTACGTATTATTACAAGGATGGACATTTCGGGGTTTGTTCCCGTAATCTGGAATTACCGACATCGTTTAACAAAAATATTTTGATGCGTGCAGTCGAATGGTTTCGGAAAAGATTTTTGTGGCGCAATTTTGAAAAGCAATTTGGTTTCCCAAGATCAATTTATGAACATGTTGCGGCGAGTGAACAGATAAACGTGAAAATGGCGGAATTATATGAAACACTTGGAGTTTATTATGCGATTCAGGGCGAGATTGTGGGACCGACGATTTCCGACAACCGGTTAAAATTGAACAAAATTTGTTTTTACGTTTTTGATGTTTACGATATAGACCATCAAGTGTATGTTGATGCGGCGCAACGATATAATATTGTTTCAATGCTTGGTCTTGAACATGTTCCGGTTATTGAGTTGAGTGCGGTTTTGGATTTTGAGAAGACGCCGATTGTGGAATTGATCAAATCGGCTGACGGAAAGAGCTGCCTTTCGGATGCGATTCGTGAAGGTCTTGTGTACAAACAACGCGGCGAACATTCCTCGCAAGATTCCTTCAAAATTATATCGAACGAATATTTACTCAAACATGGTTTGTAAAATTTCCCAATGGTTTCGGATTTTGTGAGAGGTTTACATGTAACGGTCTATTTTGTTTTTTAATGTTTCGCACAAAGGCGCAAAGAACACAAAGAGGATATTTTAGTTTTGTCAACAGATTTTACAGATTGAACAGATTCGTTTTTTATAAAATCGGTTCAATCTGCGTCATCTGTTGACAATAATGAAACAAGTCTATTTATTTTTCGTTGCGAATAAAGACATAAAAGACGCAAAGAAAATCAATCCGTTTAGAATCAAAACCTTCGTG
>JAISQH010000048.1 GCA_031274385.1 Planctomycetaceae bacterium
ATGAGAAAATGAAATTGGGAAAACGGGAAAAAGGGACAACTCTACTGTTATTCTTTTATTCTTTACGCTATTCACTATCTTTTAGGTCGAAAATTTTTGAAAAAACTCAAAAATAGTACCGCAAACCGTTCCGTTTTAATTTTTGTTCACTAAAAGGAACATCTCAAAATTCTCCTTGGAACCGGAACACGCTGACCTCCGATAACAAGGAAATACCAACAATCCGGTTTCTTTCAACGTAACAAAAAATTTTAGTAACGAGGTGATTGAAAGTCAATACCGCCGAATGTTTCGTAACTGATTTATAAATCAATATACAACATATTCGGGGGCAACGAGTTTTTTTTTGTCATTTGGCAAAAAATTATTATCAGGTAAAACGGGCAAAAAGCAAAAAACTGCCCGATTGCCTAAAATATTTTGGTAGTTCCATCTATTCGGACGATTCCGATGAAAACTTAGGAAGACGCACTTGATCTTTGCTTATCCTGATCAAATGACTTATGATTTTCCGGCTTGGACAGGAAACAGGTTATTGGCTTCATAGTGGGTTTAATCTTGGTGGAAAAATATCGTGGGAGCCGGAAACATAGGAATGGAAACAACAGACATTCAATAGGAAAAATTCAAATGAGAAAATTTCATGGAACAAATGTCCAAATTCCCATTCCTTTATTAGATATTTTATCATTTTCTTGAGAAAAAATCCAGAGGAAAATAATTTTTATTGAAAATTTTTCGGAATTTATACGGAATTGACGGAAAATTTATTTGAAGCGGGGACAAAATACGGGGATTATTTTGTTTTTTTACTTTTACGATGTAAAATTGTAATTTGTGTATCGTCTAAAACACTTGTTTTCTTGACCGTGAAAGATATAATAATCACCGTCTGTTTGGGATGGGTTGTTGTGAATTTCCGGTTTTGAAGTTTGAAAACCGGATTAATCCTTCTGCCGACATTGCCTTTACTGCCAACGAAAAAGCCAACAAAAAGGAGTTTTTCTGTGTCTCAGAAGTATCTTTTGCCATGTTCCTGTGGTTGTTCTCACGAGATTGAAATATCCCAAGCCGGTCAACAGTTGACGTGTTCTTGCGGTCAAACGCAGCAAGTTCCTTCTTTGCTGAAAATCAGGAGTTTGCCGGTTGCGGAGGAAAAGAAAGCGGACGCAGCCCGTCAACCGAAAAATGAAACCGGTAAAATGCGGCAAGTTTTTTTTCTGCTCGGAACCATTCTTTTCCTACCTGCCTTGCTTTTTTTTCTTTGGGCATTGCTTTCGTATCCATTGCCGCGTGATGTTTCCCGAAAACAAGAATTTTTCCGTTTTGGTCAAACGGAATTGTATCAAAATTCAACGCCCATTCCAGATTTTGAACATAATATTCTTTGGTTACGAAACGAAGATTTTGACCGGATGAGTCCGATTGAGCTCTATTTTCATTTCAAAATACTCGAACGCGGTCCGAATTTCAGTTATAATTTTCAGGAAAATTATCAGGCACTCCGCGACGCTTACTCTATTCGTGTTACGGCTGGTGCTGTTCTGGTTTTTCTGGTACTTGCCAGTTTTGTCGCTTCCTTTTTTATGCCGAAACGAGATGTTATTGTGACAGGATGGAGCGGAAGCGAATGGAAATAAATGAGTAGTGAATAGTGAATAGTTTGTTTCTTTTGATTTTTAATTTCCTGTATTATTTCGTTTTTTGTGGTGGAATGATTTTTGCAGGTATTTCAGAGATTCGCCCCGCAAGGGGCAAGATAAGCCAGCCCACCGCAACGCGGTGGGTTACGATTTTTCCAGCATCCATCGCCCTGAAAGGGCAGAATAGGAAGAAGATTCTTAATAACGGTCTATTTTGTTTTTTAATGTTTCGTACAAAGTAATCATGCGCCAATAAACTTACTTTTTTTGTTTTGAGATACTCGTACCCATTCATTTTTATTTTTCCTTAGTCGCGCAGCGACGACATGATGCATAACCGGCGGTGTAGCGCAGCGCAACCGCCGGACAATCGCCCCCAACAACCAAAGTCGCGCAGCGACGAGATTATCGATATTATTGAGTAAAATCTCTTTCATCTCATTCCCTAAACTCCATTTTTGATAATGTCGTCGCTGCGCGACTTGGTCGTGGTGGTGGGACACGATCCGGCGGTTGCGCTGCGCTACACCGCCGGTTATGCATTATTACGTCGCTAGCGCGACTAAAATCAATTTTACTTTACTGTTCAATCATTTGATCAATTGGTTGATTAAAAAGATCAAAACCAAGAAGCAAAATCGAAAGTATAAAAAGTATTACATCGTTACAATTTGACATATAATAGCATTTTAGGTAATATTATTGGCGCATGATGCCAAAGGCGCAAAGAACACGAAGGTTTTGATTCTAAACGGATCGATTTTCTTTGCGTCTTTGCGCGCAATCCTTAAAAAATAAAATAGACAGTTAAGATTCTTAATATATCAGTGAAAATTGGCAACGCGGTAGTCAAACAAACCTTATTTACAACCATATTTTCTTACACAAACAATTCCGTAAAAAATTATATAAACAACTCCGTAGGAGTTTAATTTGGATAACTCCGTGCCAGATTGCGCAACACGGGTGTGACTTCACGTACATTTCGTTACATAAATCCTTTAACAAAATCGAGACATTGTCTAATATTATTATTCGAGCGTCAGCGGGTTCGGGCAAGACGTTCCGGCTGAGTAATCAATTTCTTCAAATCGTTTTTCAAGGTCATCCGGTTGACACGATTCTTGCGTCGACATTTACCCGGAAGGCTGCTGGCGAGATTTTAGACCGAATTCTCCAGCGTCTTGCCGACGCAGCCGCCGATCCCCAAAAACACCGCGAACTCGCTCAATTTCTCAAATTGCCCGATAATCTTCCCAAAATCCTCTGCGGACTGGCACGGAATCTTTATCGGTTACGAATTTGTACGCTGGATTCGTTTTTCAACAAAATTGCTTCGACATTCGCGTTGGAACTCGGTTTGCCGCCCGGTTGGGCAATTCTGGAAGAGACCGATTTTACTCGTTATCTTGGTGAAGCAGTTCGAAACGTTTTGAGCGAATCCAACCGGAATGACGCCGGAAAATTAATGAATCTGTTGCAAAAAGGCGAGCAAGACCGGAACGTTACACGGGAACTCTTTGATCTGGCGTCTGAGTTATTGCCCATCGTTCGGGAAAGTACGCCGGAAAATTGGAACCACGAACATCTGCTACAAAAAGAGCTGGACGATTCAGAATTGCAACAAATTCTCGAACGGTTTGGTGATGCAGAAATTCCTAAGAACAAAGACGGTACCAAACCCAAACGATTTGATCAGGCACGGGAAAAAATCCGCACTCTGGCTTGGAACGAAGAATGGAAGTCGGTTTTAGAACAACAATTGATTAAAAATGTTGTTGCCGGTGAATTTAAGTTCGATAAAAAAGAGATCGGCGGCGAATTACTCCGTTGTCTTCTTGAGTTAGTGAAACAGGCAAAAGCGATTCAGATTAACAAGTTTGTTGGGCAAACCAAAGCAACCCGGCAACTTCTCGATCTTATTGTCAAGGCTTATGACGAAATTTTGTTTCAGAAACGCGGGTTTCGGTTTGATGATGTGACGGAACGGCTTGGTCGTAACGATTTTTCCCCGACACTTGATTCTCTGGCACATCGGATGGATGCCCGAACCGATCATCTGCTTCTTGATGAGTTTCAGGATACGTCAATGCCGCAATGGAAAGTGATCCGTTCTTTTGCCGAAGAAACATCGACGAAAAAGAATGGTTCGTTTTTTTGTGTCGGTGATGTCAAGCAGGCGATTTACGCATGGCGCGGCGGAGTCGCCGGAATTTTTGATACAATTCAGGAAACCGTCGGCAATGCCGTACAGGAATCACTCAATGCCAGTTTCCGAAGCAGTCCGGTTATTATTGAAACAGTTAATCAGTTATTCGGAACCATCGCTTCGAATGACGCTTTATCGAAACACAGCGAAGCCGCTCAAACATGGAATGCCCGGTTTGAACAGCACGAAGCGGCTAAAAAGGAATTGCCCGGTTATTGCGTTCTTGAAACCGCTCCGTCTGCCGGTAATTCTGAAACAACAGATTCTGAAACAGAAGACGAACAGGATGATGACAAAATATTTGTACAATATACAGTGGATCGGATTGCCGGTTTGTACCGAACCCGACCGGGAGCATCAATCGGTGTTTTGGTTTCCCGCAACAAAAAAATCGCGCCGCTGATTGCCGGATTGAAGCGGCAAGGCATCGAAGCCAGTGAAGAGGGCGGGAATCCGTTGACGGATTCGGCGGCGGTTCTACATATTTTGTCGGCAATGACCATCGCGGATCATCCCGGCGACAAAATTGCACGGTTTCATCTGGCAAAAGGTCCTTTGGCTGAAATCCTGCAACTGACCGATTATCGCAACAATTATCAGGCGGTCAATTGTTCGTTACGTTTACGACAGGAATTAATAAACGATGGCTACGGTCTTGTTGTGGAACGTCTTGCGGAACAACTGGCGGCTTCGTGCAATCCGCGTGAATTTCAACGTCTCGAAAAATTGACGGAACTTGCCCGCCGGTTTCAGGAAACCGCGTCCGGTGTTCGAACGGATCGTTTTATCAAAATGGTTCATGCAACAAAAATCGAAAGTCCAACCGCTTCGCCTATCCGAATCATGACTGTTCATAAAGCCAAAGGGCTTGAATTTGATCTTGTCGTGTTACCTGATCTTGATGTTGAACTGGTTCGCAAAACGCCTCGAATTATTGTTGCGCGAAAAACTCCGACATCGCCGATTGATTTTGTGATTCGTTATGTTGGTCAGGAGTTACAGCCGCTTCTTCCGAAAGAATATCAGGCAGCCTTTGAAAAACGGATTCAAAATGAAGTGGAAGAATCGCTTTCGTTGCTTTATGTTGCGGTAACTCGTGCAAAACACGAATTAGTGATGATTGTTCCGCCGCTGCGTCCAACGGCTTTAACAAAGTTGAAAAACGGCGAGCCGACTTTTTCGGTAACATTTTCCGGTATTCTGCGTGCCGGTCTCGGACCGCGTCAAGCGGATTCGGAGCCGGAGATTTTGTTTCAAACCGGTTCTAAAAATTGGTTCAAAAAATCCGCAACGCCGCCGCAACCGGTTGCCAAACCGGATTGGCTGGATTGTTCTTTGGAAAAACCACCGGCTCAATTGCGTCGAAATCTTCTGCGGGTTTCGCCGTCGGGTCTTGAAAATCATCAAAAACCGAACTCAGATCAACCAATAAATCAAACAATAAATCAAACAATAAATCAAAATCAATCAACCGACCAACCAACTCCGGTTGTTCCTGCTGTTTCCGGTTCTTTTGGGCGTAATCGTGATGACGCTTTACTTTGGGGGACGGCAATGCACACTTGTTTCGAAAACGGGTTGCGCAAGAATCCTTGGCTGGATCAGGGAAAACCGGAAACCGAATTTTTATTACAATTGATCAGGTCAGCAACCATAGGAAAAAAAGGAAACATCAATCCGCAAGCGGTTGTTGATGAGTTTTTGAAATCTTGTGACAAACCGAATATTCGTAAAACATTATCGTTATCGAATTATGTTGCGAAAAACCGAACGGTTGAAGTGGAACATGAACGCCGTTTTATTGTTCGGTGTGATGATCACCGATTGCTTTGTGCTTCGATTGATCGTTTGGTTATTCTTCGGGAAGGGGGCAAAGTTATTGGTTTGGAAATTATCGATTACAAAACAGATTATTGCGGCGCAAACCGAGATATTGCGGAATTTATTGCGGAGCGTCTGGCGGTGTACACACCGCAACTGGAAGCGTACCGTGAAGGCATGTCGCGGCTTTATCGAATCAACCCTTCCGCCATTTCAGCAAAATTACTCTTCATCGAAATCGACCGCGTCTGGAAACTTAGTTAAAGTAACATAAAATAAGATAAATGAAATAAACGAAATAAAAATCCTTCAATTTTTCTAATTATTTCGTTTTTTGTGTGGAAAAGGAATGTTCATTTTTTGTAGTTTTTTTGTCCCGCAAGTGGCAAAATATCCCAGCCCTGAAAGGGCGTGATAACCCAGCCCACCGCAACGCGGTGGGGCTGGGAATCCCCATCAACAACGCCCTGAAAGGGCAATATAAAATAATAACTGTAATATATCAGTGAAATACCTCAACACTGTAGAAAAAATAAACCTTATTTACAACCTTATTTTTTTACAAAAACAACCTTAGTAGCCCGTGAATCCCCCACAAACATAACCTTATTACCTTATTTTAATTGTGTAACCTAATAAAGTCATAAGGTAATAAGGTAGATATTTTTTTATTGTCAATGGCTACTAAGGTTGTTTTGTTAGGAAAAATAAGGTTTGTTTAAAACGGATATTTCGATGATAGATTACCAATTAGATAAGGTAGGTCAAATAATTTTTCGTAACTGTCTATTTTGTTTTTCAATGTTTCGCACAAAGGCACAAAGAACACGAAGGTTTTGATTCTAAACGGATTGATTCTCTTTGCGTCTTTTATGTCTTTATTCGTAATGAAAAATTAATAGACTTGTTCTATTATTGTCAACAGATGGAACAGATTTTTATAAAAAACGAATCTGTTCAATCTGTAAAATCTGTTGACAAAACTACAAAACTAAAATATCCTCTTTGTGTTCTTCGTGCCTTTGTGCGCAAACTTGAAAAACAAACGCGATCCGGTGGTTGCGCTGCGTTACACCGCCGGTTATGCATCATGTCGTCGCTGCGCGACTATTGAAAAACAAAAATAAACGAAAAGAGTATACAAAAAGAATCAGTCAATAAACCGCATCTTTTGTAGATTAGGAATGAGAGCGATTCGTGTGCCGGGAATCCGCAGACCGTGGGGCCAATAAACAAAAACCGCTTCGCCAATCAAAAGATTCCGGTCAACAAAAAGAGGCAAACCGTTTTCCCGCCAAAGACGTCCGTCCGAACTGCGGCTGCTGTTGTCACCAAGCATTAAAAATTGGTCTTTGCCAAGTTTGAAACTCACCGTGTTCGTTTTTCCAAAGCCGTACCAATATTCAGGATTGGAGAAAATCTTGTTGATCGTATTTTCCGTCAATAAAAACTCTTCCCGAAACGGCGGCATCTGCAAATCGCATTGCAAATCCATCAGATGGTTGCAGGCAATATAGTATAAATCACGCTGAATTTTGAGATGTTCCATCTGAACGGCGGCACCTTGCGAACCGATTCCGGCTGGAGTCAGATCAAGTTGTGTCGGGCGGCGGTCGCGTGCCAGCAGACTGTTCGGTTGACAATAGGAATCGTAACGCCCTTTTCCCTGAAAATCAATTTCCTTACCGTTCACCGTGAGCCGCAGTTCTTCGTCGCAATTACAAAACATCAGGTCAAATGTTCCGGCAGCACGAAGCGGCGTCGGAGCAACCGCCTGAAATTCCGGCAATTCAGGAATCGAAAGCGTGGCGTTGCCGGAACTGAGATCAATACTGCAAAGGAAAACAACGCCTCCCTTCACCAGCCGGAATAGAAACAATCCTTGCGTTTGTTGAACGTGCAACCGGCAAGCGACCGCCAGATCGCCAACCCAATTCAGCCCCATTCCGTTCCGATTTTTCTCACAAAAAAACTCTTTCCGGCTTTGACCATTCCGCGAAATTTCCCGCAACGTAATCGCCGCCCCCGAATCGGACAACGCTTGATAACCCGGAGAACGGGTGATACCGGAATTGTAACCGACAAAATCAG
>JAISQH010000009.1 GCA_031274385.1 Planctomycetaceae bacterium
CAAGGTCTCAATAAAAAAACGTGCGTTTTCCGTATCATCCATGAGCCGTTTGAAAACAACATCATAAATCGGATTCGCAATAATAATTTCAGAATTCATAATCAAAAAAGAGGTGAAGGGGAATAACTGTTCATAATATTTTACTGTTTGACGGATTGTAATTGAGCAAGAAGCTCCGCGATTTGCTGATCCTTTTCAGCAAGTGCCTGTTCTTTTTCGCTAATGACTTGTTCTTTTTCGGTAATAACTTGATCTTTTTTGACGATTATTTTTTCCTTTTGTTTTAGATCGTAACGAACTTTTTGCATTTCTTTATTGAAGTCACCATAGACTTGTTTCATTATTGTTGTTTATTGTCAACAGATTTTACAGATTTTACAGATTCGTTTTTGATGAAAATCTGTTAAATCTGTTGACAAAACTACAAAACCACAAAACTAAAATATCCTCTTTGTGTTCTTCGTGCTTTTGTGCGCAAACTTGAAAAACAAAAGAGACAATTACGTTCTGATCTCTTTGCGTCTCCGCGCGCAATTTAAAACAGACAGTTACATTTTAATTTTACTCTAATATTTTGGAGCCGACAATAACGGGTTTGTAATGGGGATCACCGTTTTCCTGCCGAAACACTTCACCGCGTCGAAAGCCGACGGGCGTACTGCGGTCAATCAGGTAAAACGCCCGATGCCGTTTAACTGTACCGTTATCAAGCCCCTTTTCCGCGCCAAGAACGTAACCGTCAGGATAAACGGCACTAAAATTACTAGTATTAATATGAGTGAGTTGACCGGGATATGCTGTTTGTAATTCCGTTACGTTATCGAATTTTTCGGCTTCGAAATATCCGATGGTCATCCAAACCGCGAAAACGTTTGATCGTGTTGTCGTCATATCGGAAAGCCGCATCACGTTTTCAAGTGCCGTGTACGGATTACTTGGAGTCGGTTCTGATTCAAGTAATGGGTCTCCAGACAATGATTTTCGTAACAATGTTGTATTGCCCGGATCCTGTACCAAATCATTTTCATTAAATCCCAAAGTTGTTGATAAAGGCGGAACCAAGTTCACCGCTTGCGGCGAACGGAACGGAACAAATTCCGAAGGATAGTTGGCAGGTGCTTCACGAAGATCAAAAAGACCATCGCCATTGCCATTAGTGTAGTCATGCCATGTCCGTTGAGTACTTCCGCTTAGTGCTTCCCAAGCCGGTTCGGTTGCGGTGTTGAGATTGATTTTTCCCGGTTCGCGCATTTCGTAAATCGGTGTTCCATAGGTATTCGATCCATCTGGTATCCAACCGCGAACAGTGCCGGCGAACTTAGACGGAACCCGAACGTACTCAAAAAGCCGAGATAAATCGAGCGATGGAGCAGTACTATGAAAGAAATTCAGATACGGACCAATGCCAAGATTCGGATTACTGAAACGCGGCGGCGTTGTTGTTGTACCAATACCGAGCGATTTACTGTCACCGAAAAGGTCATTTAACTTGTTGTCGTAAAATTCAACACCGAAGCGTCCCGGCGGTGTGGCGGGAACGAGCATTAACTCATAACTGTTTGCAAGCGGAGTATCATGCCACGGAAAATGAAGAAATGGCTTTGCAGGCAATCCCGGATAATAAGTAGTATCAATTCCCTTATTGGCTAAATTTGTGAGTGTCGTTGACGAAATAAAACTAGGTGAAGTATTACCGTAACTGTTGAGATAACCAAAAGTGGTTTCGGGAACTAATTTCTGAGCCGACCAAGAAGCTGATGTGGTATCGCCATCATTCCAATCAGGAAGTCCTGCTTTAGTCGTATCGGCAGAACTGTCGAGACTGCGATCCCAAAGATTTGTAAAATCGGTTGGTACGGAATGACCAAGATTACCCCATTGACGCGAAACAAACCGCATATCTTTGTCTTTTTGAAACTTAAAAGCGGGACTTATCATATCTATTTGATTAACATCTTTTTGTTCATCTGCTTTGGATCGTCCGTCTTTTTCACTATTGATTACCTGTAAATCAATCATATTCCAATCAACAGTGATATAAGGATTCGTGATCGGATGATGTTCACGTGCCGGATCGGCTAAACGTTGTAAACAAATTGTACGATAACAGGGAATTGTCCCTAAGCATTGAAGCTCATTACCATCAACCGGTTTATCTATGGAAAAACTATCATAACCATCTATCAAACTAGAACCGGAAATTGTCGGCAGCGGTTCAGAAACATTGACACCGACATTCGGGAGCGAATCCATTGTCGCAGTCATAATACTTACAGCATTTGAATCAGCACCGGTAGGAAGATTTAAACCGGCAGAGGTCAAATCAATCTTGGCATCGCTACTGCCATCATGAATTCCGAATGTCGGCTGAGAATCATTTACCAATGTTGATGCAAATGAAGTTTCTTCGCGCGGGCCTATTACAAGATAACTATTGGGATTCAAAACGACATTTTGTGTTGAATCTGTACGATAATAAGAACGCCGTTTGATATTATTGGCAATATCTGTTTTAGATGTTCTCTCTGGCGGAAGCCCGTTTCCAAACCAAATAAATCTGTCCGGTTTTAGGGACGTTCCGGGATTTTGTCCGATCGTTGAGGTGGCATTCCACTGGTATGTTTGGCAAGAGTACGTTTTTCCATTTTGAGCAAGCTGCATTTGGTATAAGGCATCCCACTGTTGATTACTTCCCATGCCCCATTTGAACTCATCAGAGTTAACGCTTTTCGTTGTTTCTTCTGTAATGACAAGTCTCCAGATATAATCGCCATTGGCTGCAGTTTTTTTGGCGAGATTCAAACTGCCGTCTGGTTCGATAATATCGTTTTGAGGATAAGTAGTTCGATGAGGATTCCCCTGTCGATAGAGTTCTACAAAGAGCGATCCTTGTGGTCGTAATACTTGATCAAAATGCTTATCATGTTTTGCGAGATGCGCCGATGTAGGAGTAGGCGTTTTCGGTAATACCTGCTCTGGATGGACAATACAGCCTGTTTCATCACATTTATCAGTCGAATTCGCAGCGCCTATTGAATCCGCAACGCGGCGGTTATGCACAGCAAAGGTTTCCGTTAACGCGACTTCCGGTTTTTCCATGCCCCAGATAAGACTAATTGTACCAGAAGATGACCAATCACTGCTACTTGCAATTGTTTCAATATCCGTCGCGTTATCATAAAGAGTTACTCCGAACGGAGCGGTGCTAAACACGAAGGGCGTCATGGTGGCATCGGGATCAATGAAATCGACGAGATTGACCGACCATTGAGCAAGACGTGTGTACACTGCCGCTTTATTTGGTAAACCTTCTAAATAGTTATTCTTTTCGATTTGATCATAACTAAGTACAGCCAACAGATAGAAAATCTCTTGTGCAAATCGGGCTTTGGCTTCTAATAAATCAGTTCCGCCTGTTGTCCAATCAATTCGTAACGTTAATCGGTTCAGGTTAATTTTTTCGCCGCGCCGAATTTCTTCGGGAAGAAGAGCAAATAAATTGTCTGTTTTTCCTTGCGCTGTAGTGTCGGTCGGAGTGGTTGCTCCGAAAATATGATAAAAGATATAACTGTACAGACCCCTGTAAGTTGCACTGCTTGTGCCGCTTGTTGTGCCGCCGAGTTTGCTGAATACCGGAATGTCGCTGCTGCGGGTGCCAAGAATCAAGCGGTTTTGACTCAAATTGTATTGATCAGTTACCGACTCACCAAGAAGATTCCGAAGCCGTTTAGGAAGATTCGTGTAATCAACATCGCTGACACTGCGCAACAAATATTGTAAATCGCTTGCGTCAAACGGATTGTCATCGTTAAAAGCGTACGGATTCAAAAGGTACGGATTTCCAGCGTAAATATCATTGGTACCGGTGATGGCAGCCGGATCAAAATATCGATTCCCAAGCGGATCAAATGTGATGGGAAAAACGCCGCGCCAATCAGGAATCATACCACCAAGTCCCGCCGTGTTCGTCAAATGACCGTAAGCCTCTGGTCGAACACCGGCATTTTCGTACATTTGAAGAGCGGCGGCACCATCGTCAACGCCGGTTGCTCCCGGAATTTTATCTGTAAATTTACCATATCGTCCATCGTTGTCGGCATCCTTTCCTTCTAGCAGTTCTCTGAAATGAGCATCACCCAAAATGGAATCAAGACGAACTTCGGCAACACCCGAACCCGAACCACGCAACTGCAAACCACCGGAGTCTGTCCCCATTGGATCGGTAAAGGTATCAAGTGCCGCATTATGTTCCAAGTTTCCGTGTACGTTAACATTCAAACGTCCATCCATATCGAGAACATAATACGACACGAGTTTTTTGTACGTTGTGCCGCCAATGGTTGTTGTTCCCAAACCGACATCAAGCCAAATGCCGTCCGCAATACCATCTCCATCATTATCAACATCCCAAGGACCTTGCGTCAAAAATTGGGACAAATTTGCCAAAATTGCTGCCGGATTACTGCCCGTAAAATTAGGATGATCTGTCGGCAATGGACGCAACACGATTTTTCGTAACTCGTTAGGATCCGTTGTACCCCAATAGTTCACGAGTTGCGGACGGTGAAACGACGGAATAATATTATTAATGTACCAATAAGGTGGGACAGGCGGAACTGCGGTAGGGTCTCCCACATTATATTGTACATTATTCCACGCCAGAAACATATTGAGATAATCCGGTGCCGTGTAATCGGGATTCATCAATACAAGTGTATTATTCAAATACGTTTTGTACGCTTGTGTACCATCATTGTTCGGAGCCAAAATATTGGGTCGTAAAGCATAAGGCTTAGATGTTGTATCACCATCGTTACCGCTGAGAGCCGCAACGGTTGCTGCTGTACTGGAATCAAAACCCGGTCCTGTTCCGCTAAACGCCGGAGAATTAATGATAAATGTACAGCCGCTCAAATCGTTAGCTCCCAAAGTAACACCTACAAATGGGGCGATTCGAATATTACCGGGAACATCAAGAATAAACGTACTTTTTCCTTTGATTTGTTGTTGAGTTGAATTTGGTGTTGCTGAAATCTCGGTTACTGTAATAATATTCCCGATAAGATCAGATTGCGTGTAGTCGTCATAATCGTGGTTGCTTTTTAATGTGACTGAAACGTCAATATAACCTGTTGTGCCTTGTGCGGTATTATTAGTAATGGTTCCTTCGAGATTTTGCGTTGGACTGCCGCTGTATTCATAGTTCGGATGCCCGTACAGATTTTCCAAGATGCTATGTGGAGCAATAACATTTTTAGTATTACTATCGATTTTGTCTCCGATGAGGAGTTTTTCTAACGCCGGTTCAAAATTTGACGAAGCGAACGAATGACCGCTATCAGCCGTTCCCCTAACATCTCCAACAAGGGTTCTAGCAGCATGTTCTGCCGTGCGGCGTGCCTGAGTTGTAATGACCATAAACGCCACAACAAGCAAGGCAAACATCGTCATCAATCCAAGAACAATAAGAAGCGTAACGCCACTTCTTGAGGAATCATTCTTGTCTGACATTCCGGTTGTTTTTTGATCATTGTACATAGTAAATCTCCTTTAATAGTTAATAGTTTATAGTTAATAGTTAATAGTTAATAGTTTTTAGTTAATTTGTTAATTGGTTTATTTGTAATATATCAGCGAAAATTCCGCTTGCGAACACTCTCCACTTTCCACTATTTAAAAGGTAATAAGGTTATGTTTTGTCGGGGATTCACAGGCTACTAAGGTTGTTTTTGTAAGAAAATAAGGTTGTAAATAAGGTTTGTTTTTTCGACAGCGTTGAAGTATACTTTCGGCAGTCACACGATTGATGTTTTTGGTAAATTATTTGGTCAATTGTTTTGGTATTGAACTATGAATTAAAACAACTCCGAAGGAGTTCAATTTGGATAACCCCGTGCAAGCTTGCGCAGCACGGGGTAAGCCATCCCGAACTGACCGGAACTCCGAAGGAGTTCAATTTTGATGTTTGTGCTTACCATGACAAAGTTAATCCCTTTTTATTGAACTCCTACGGAGTTCTCGTTTTGTTTGTACACTTACCCCGTGCTGCACTTCGTTTGCACGGGGTTATCAAAATTGAACTCCTACGGAGTTGTTTTAG
>JAISQH010000144.1 GCA_031274385.1 Planctomycetaceae bacterium
TCTCATGGCTAAACCGCGTCGCCATCAGCCTAATAAAACAACACCCCGAAAAAACAAGCATCAAACTAAAACAAAAATCCTGCGCATGGGACTTCAACTTCCTAATACAAGTCATTACCAGTATACATAATTAACACGCGTCCGCCCTGTCGGGATTTAATCGTCGTCGGTTGGTTCTTGAAAGAGAGTTTCGAGGATTCGGGTATTTCGTTCGAGAGTGAGAAGAAGGCGTTGCGTTTCGACTCCGTCACTCCCTTCCGCTTCCATTGAAAAAACGTGCCGCTTTTCAGGAAGTGCAAAACGAATTGAGAAAGAACCATCCGGTTGAACTTTGATAGGCTCGTTCCGAATCGTTACCTGAACACTTGGATCGGTCTTGCCGTGAACAATAATATCAACATCAACATTGAAAAGGAAATTACGGCGCGTTTTTTCCGAATTAGAGCCTTGATGCTGCGATGCACGGTAACGTGAAAGAAGCGGCGCAGACATGGGACGGTGTAATTGTTCCTCGAAAACTTTTTTGAGCTCCGGGTTGTTGCTGTCACCGCCGCTCAGTTTGTAAATTCGCCCCAAATCATCCGCCACCCCACGCCAATTACCGTCCAGATTGTCCAGCCCGTCAATAACCTGTTGTTGCGGTGTCTCAACGGTGTTGCTGGAAATAAGAGGATAAAACTTCTTTTCTCTCGAAATGTAACCGAGTTCAATCTGGAACTTGGAAGGCGGGTTCAACACGTTCAAATACCAGTTATTGACACCGCCATGAATGAGAATATCACGAACATGTATCCGCTTCGGATGCGTTGCCCCGTCTGATTCCATGCGGAAAATCCGAATAATCGGCAACGCCGTATGCCAAAACATGCCCAGAGCAATTTTGGCTCGTTCCACTGTTTTAGCGGTTATTTCCCAAAACGCGTGAAGCCAAAAAGGATCGCGAACCAGTAAAACAAGCCGGTCATTTCGTCCTTCTTCCGAATGAGTGCTAATATCGCGACGGAGTTTTTTTCGATATTGAGACGCAATCGCCTGAGCCTTGCGAGGTTCAACCGCAACAATAACCGGAACTTGTTTTCGGGGAACTTCCTTTTTACCTTCGGCAACAGGGGAAACGGATTTATTGGAAGAAGTTTTGTTGGTTGAAGAAGCAGAAGCAGCAGGTTTTTTTTCTTCAATTTTCTTTTTCTCTTTTTCTTCAACTTTCTTTTTTTCTTCAACAACTTTCTTTCGTTCTTCGGTTCTTTTTTTCCAGTCGGCTTTCTTTTTTTCTTCGAGTCTTTTTTTCTCTTCGGTTTTCTTTTTTACCGACGGGGGATCGGATTTCGGTTCGGTTCTTTTTTTCAGTTTGGCAAGCCGTTGTTGGATAATTTCCCGTGCTGCTTTGTTACGCGATTTGATTGCCAAGGCGTTAACCAGTTCTTCTTTACGCAAAGCGTGCCAACTGGTAATGGAAAGTTCCTTAGCAAGAGAACCAAGTTCTTTGGCGGTCAATGAATGAAGTTCTGTTGAAATTGCCACAATGATCTCCGATTCGTTTAATATAATGAGTGAACCGCATTGTTCACGGTGTTGGCTAATTTGTTTCGAGTCCGAAATTCTAGCATTTTTTAGGGCATTGTCTAGTCCCGCATTTCAGTTAAACTGCAAGATTCAAAATAGAGATTTTATATTTTTATATATAAAGTGGTTCGGTTCCCATAGTGACGACATGAAATTTACTTGGCGGATGAGTTGCGAAATAATTATTGATTGCTTGTTTTGTCAGGGAGTTGATTGCCGATTCTATTTCGTTTAATGTTCGAACGCGTCCCAAGTGATACCAATCTTGTGCCATCATTCCGCTTCGTGAACCGGTTGATTCTTGCTGCATGAGGAGGGTGCTTTTGGCGCGGATTTTAAGGCGGTCTAATTCGCCCTCGTCAATTCCAAACCGCAACCGGTTCAGTTCCGCGAGCAGGACATCCAGTGATTCTTGGGCGCGTTCCGCACCGGTTCCGCAGTAGCAATAAATTCCGGCATAATCGCGAAGCGTGGAATAAGAAGCGTACACGTTGTAACAGAGTCCGCGTTTTTCCCGAATTTCGTTGAACAACCGGCAACTCATGCCGCCGCTCAATATTCCGGCACCACTCCACGCCAACATGTAATCCGGCGACCGAATCGGAGCACAAGGAAAGGCAACTCCGATATGTGTTTGCAAGGAATCGCAGGGAAGATGAACCAATTGCGAACCGCCTTTTTTTTCTTCCGGCAACGTGAACGGCTGCGGTTTCCAGTCGGCAAATAATTCTTCCACCTTTTCCCGAAGCGCATTCCAATCGAGTTTACCGGCAACACTCAGGATGGTTCCTTCCGGCTGGAAAAACCGGGCATGTTGACGGCGAATATCCTCAATCACAATCCGATCAATTGATTCCGGCGTTCCTAAATGGGAACGTCCCCAAGGATCGGGTAAAAAATGATGTTGAAGTTCCAACATGACGCGGCGCGGCGGATCGTCTTCCAATGAAAAAATATCTTGCTTGACAACTTGTTTTGCGGTTTCGAGTTGATCTTCGGGAAAGTGGGGTCGGCGAATCTGATCCGCCAACAATTCCAGCGACGGCAGCAAATAATCGGCAAGCATGGACGCTCCAAAACCCGTATGAAGATGAGCCGTCATTTCAGATGTTTCACAACCGAGATTTTCCAGAGCTTGAAGAAATTGACGGCTGTTACGTTGCCCGGCACCGCGTAGCATCATTTCACAGTTTAAACTCGCCAAACCCGCCAACTCAGGCGGATCAAGAACAGGTCCGTAAGGAACAAGCAGGGAATACGAAACCGATTCCATCCAATTCATCGGTTCCGCCAAGAGAACAAGACCGTTATCAAAATAATGCCGATACAATGTGTTGCCAATCTGTTATCAGGAATTGTAATATAAGTTATAAGTCATTCGCCATTGACATTTCAAAATCACTGATTATTTCGGATTTTGTGGTAGGTTTACATTTGAAAGAAAAGTTCCGATTTATCTACGAACAGGACAACGTTAGCGACGGGGGCTTGCCCCCAAAATGAACAGTTATTTTCGCACACAAACGGGTGCCATCTCGTCGGGGGCAAGCCCCCATCGCTAA
>JAISQH010000018.1 GCA_031274385.1 Planctomycetaceae bacterium
TAGTCAACGAACGATTGCAAACTTGTAAACAAGATGAATACGCCAGCTACCGAGCAACACAATGGCTCCTCCGAACCAAAATCGCACGCCAATTCGCTCAAAAAAAACAAATTTGTCATCGTAAATAACCTTTACACAACAAGTTATAAAAAGTCGGGACAGTAGAAGTAAAAAATAAAATAGACAGTTACGTTACGGCGATTTTGATGATAGGGGCGGTGATTTTGTGACGAGATACACTTCGACATTGTTTTCGGCGTAGTCAAAACGTTTTTTGGCGAAACGGGTTTTGAAGAGGGCATGTTGACCGAGCCAACAGCGTAAATCATTACTGAGTCCGCCGCGTGAACTGGTCAGAACAACCCAAAGGCGTCCGTTTCCGTTTGTTTTTTGATCGAGAATGGATTGTAATTTCGCGGCGGTGTTCTCGGTGCTGAGCGGAATTTTCGGTGACTTGTCCGGGATATAATATTGAGCCGTCCCCATGAGAAAACCGGTGAGCCGATCCCCTTCTTGCCAATGTTCGGCGACATATTGAAACGCCGCGCGGTTATCGGGGCGGTTGCCGTCTTGATAATAACTGACGACGGAGGGGAGATTCAGCAGAACGCAACAAAAAGCCCAAAGAACCGCAAGAAGCCGGGCGAACGGAATTTCCGAACGGGAAAGAAGTTCGTAAACCGTGCCGAGAAACAACGCCGCAGTGACGAAAAAAGGAAACGTGAAGAGGAAGCCGTAAAACGGGTTGTAGACGATTTTGAGCGGTAAGAGCAGGACAGCGAAACCGGACGCGGCGGCGCAGACCAACCAATAGGCGTTTCCGTGCGTTTGAATGCGGGCAAGGGCAAGACCGATTCCGAGAAAACCCAACAGAAAAAACGTCCAACCCAAGATATTGACGAACGACATCGCGGCGTGAACCGGCGTGTAACCCCATGACGCCGCCGCGTTCCAAGACGACGTCAACGGCACAATATGGAAAACGGCAATACCAAAAAGGAAAATTGACCACAGAGTGAGCAGGAGAAAAATGGCGACGGACGATGTTTTTGGGGCGTCATTTTTGGAGCAAAGCCGATCCGCAAGAACCGCGCCAATCAGTCCGCCCCAAATAATTCCTCCAAATGAATTGCTGAAAACCATGAGAATCGCTGCCGGACCAAGCCAAAAAGCCGCCGAAACCGAATGTCTCACCGCAACATGCGCTCCCAACAACAAAACGACGGAAATCAGAAGGAAAGACTGACAGTAAAACCGGTTGTATTGACTATACAAGAGATGTTCGGGCGAGAGCAAAAGCAGGATTGCCAAAAGGAGAGCGGTTGGGGTTTTGAAGAGGGGTTCTGCCAGCAAAAAGACAAGCCCAACCCCAACAGACCCCATCAACGCCATCAAAACACGCGACCCGAATTCGTCATCACCAAACAGTTTGTAATCGAGCCAATGAACAACGTAAGACGCAAAAAGCAATCGCGGCAACCGATAATATTGAGTGCCTTCCAATGAAATGGTTTGCCCTTGTGTGTTTCTGAGAATTTCTTCGGGGACGGGAATTTCGTTGAAGAGGATTTTGGTTTCCAGTGTGGTGAAGAGTTCATCGTAACCGAACGACCAGTTGCCGAGACAGTGAAACCGCAGCAAACCCGCTCCCAATACCAAAATCAGAAAAACAAAAAAACGCCGCAAAAAAGACATAAATCCCCTTCCCGCTCTTTGATTAACCCGTTCTCATAAAGATAAACAAAATTGTATAAACTCAATCGAATTTGTAAATCATGCAAAACCGGAAAATTCGGAATTTTTCCTGAAATCTTTTTTAAGATTAGTTGCGCACAAAGGCACGAAGGACACCAAGATTGGTTTGAATTTTTTTCCCTTCATTTTCCATCATGTTATTAGTCGCGCTAGCGACGTGATGATGCATAACCGGCGGTGTAGCGCAGCGCAACCGCCGGATCGTGTTTTATTCGATAATATCGATAATGTCGTCGCTGCGCGACTGAAGAAAAACAAAAATTCAATCCAACCTTTGTGCCTTCGTGCGCCATCATCTTTATTTTGAATCTTGCAGTTCAACTCTGACCCCAATGGGGTCAGAATGAATCGTTGAGGTTTTGAAATGAATGATTATCGTTTTGAAATGAATGATTGACGTTTTTTGTTTACAACATTTTGTTCTCTCCCCCCACTATTAACTATTCACTATCAACTATTAACTATCACATCCCCCCTCCCCTCCCCCCACTCTCCACTATCAACTAAAACCCGCTCTTGTTTTTGAAATCATTTCTGGGATAATGGGCGTTATTGGTTTTCTGCCGATTCTTTTTTGAAACGGCGTTCCGTTTTGTTCTTAAAATTGCGTAACACGACCATGATTGCCAACAATTACCGCCCTTCCCTATTGTTTTTGATTTTTTGTTTCTTGTTGATTTCGCCGATTGTTACGGGTCAGGAGGGGGAGGAGGAGGAGGAAAAATCGCCAGCGGTGTTTGCGGTGACGGCGGGTGAAAAAGAGCAGTTGCTCAACCGAACCGAAGAACTCTTGAAATGGATTCGCACGTTGGACGTCCCAAGCCGCCGGAATGTGCCGCTGAATCAATTCCGTGCCAAAATCCAGCCGCTCGAACTCATGCAAGCCGCCGCCATCCTGAAACAAAAAAATCAACCCGACCTCGCCCGAATGGCACGCGAAATCCTGCCCTATTTGCAGCCAACCCCGTTGGAATGTTTTGAAATCGCCGAACGTCTTGGTGATACGGTTTTGGATTCGTTTCAGGAAGAAAAGGAATTGCTTTCCGGTGACGCGCCGGACTCCACCACCCGAATCAAAGACGGTGCCGCTCAATTTCTCAAAAACGATTTGACCCCCGCTGAGAAAATGGCACTCTACCGCGAACCGGAAAACGCAACCGAAATCATGAAAGTGGTTGATGTTTTAGCGGTGGCGGGACGCCCTGTTTTGATCCGGTATTACCTCCGAAAGTTGTTGGCAACTCCAACCGAGCCGGAAGAGTTCGCCCGAATCGCCGAGCAACTCGGTTCGCGGAAATTGCTGTCGATTGCCAATCATCCAGAGTTTGCCCCGCAAGGTCGTGAAGCGGTTGTTAAGATTTTTGAAGAAGCCAAGAAATATTGGCAAGACGAAAAAACAGTTGCCCAATCGCTCGAAGAATGGCAAGACCTTGAAAAAACAACCAGCCCCAACCAAAAAACAACCTACTCGCCCCCACTCAAACCGCTTCGCGCCCTTTGGAAAGGCAACAACGTCTCCCTCGCGCAATTACTCGAAAAACTGGGTTCCACTCAAAACGAAAACGAAATCGATGAACTTCTTGCGGTGATTCTTTCGTTTTCAACAGAGGGGCGTGAAAGTCTTGCGGTGTGCTTGCGGAGTGACAACGCGGTATTGGTTGCCAATTCGGCGCGGGGTTTGGCGTCTTCGATTCATGCTGACGAGTTGTTTTTGCTGTTTCCAACCCTTTTCGCAACGTCGCCGATTTCCGAAGAACAACGTCACCAAGTTCTTCAACTTCTTCAAAAACGTCATCTCAAAATTCCGAATTCCGAAGACGCTTCGGCGATTCTTTTGGCGCGGGCGAACGATTATTTTGAGAAAAACCGTTCGCTGAAGCCGGGATTTGACGGTTATGTTCGGTTTTGGAATTGGGATGAAAAGGAAAAGAAACCGAACTATATTCAAATGCTTCTTCCGGCGGCGTATCGATCTTTTGCGTTCCGTTACGCGGATCACGCTTACCGGATCAAGCCGGAAATTCAGGAGATTCGGCGACTTTATCTTGCGGCGTTCTTTGAGCAAACAGCGTACAACAACGGGCGTGATGCGCCGTTTGATTTGGAGGCGTTGGGCGTGAACGAGTTTGTCCGCAAAGTGGAACCGGAACCGAAGCAACAACAAATTTTGTTGGAACAAGTTCTTCGGGACAGTCTTTCCAAAGAACATTTTGCGGCGGCGCAAGTTTCGGCGATGTTGTTGGGGGGGTTGGGTGATGTGAAATCGCTGTTGTTGCGGGGTTCTTCTGACGGCAAGCCGGGTTTATTGGTTCAGGCGGTGATTGCCAAAGACCGGCGGGTTCGGTTTGCGGCGTTGGAGGCGGTGATGCGTTTGCAACCGGCGGAGCCTTATCCGGGTTCCAGTTTTGTTTCGGAGAGTTTGATTTGGTTTTCGCGGGCGGACGGACAACGTGTTCTGATTTCGGCGCATCCAAAACAATCCAGCGCGGCAAGAACGGCAGGTTATTTTATTGGTTGCGGATATGATGGGGAGTTGGCGACAACGTGCCGGAGTGCAATGCAACTTGCCGCTGAAACGCCGGATACGGAACTGTTGGTGGTGGACATGCTGACTTCGGAGCCTCCGGTGCGGGATTTGGTGCAAGAGATGCGGAATGACGCCCGAACAGCGGATATTCCGGCGGCGGTGTTGAGCAATGACGCAACGCTTCTCGAATCGGCTCCGAATATTCAGAACCGTCCGACAATGCAAAAGATTGACCGGTTAATTCCGAACGCTCCGTTTTCGGTGTCGTTGTCGCAGATTTATCCGCGTCTTATCAACGATGAGGGGGCGAAGTGGATTAACGATGATCTGTTTGAAAAAACGGGTATTGAACCGGTTCTTCCGGCGGTTCGGTTGGAGCAGGCGCGCAAGGCGCTTGGTTGGATTAAAACGGTGATTGAAAACGCTCAGGAAGGACGAAAGATTTATCATTTTGAGGAGTTGGAGGATGCGGTTTATCGGGCGTTACGGAGTGAGGTTCGGGTGGTTCAGGGTCTTGAGTTGGCGGCGGTGATCCGGTCTGCCGCAGTGCAAGCCGCTCTGTACGAAGTCGCTGCCAATTCCGTGTATCCGCCGGAATTACGCGAGAAAGCCGCAACATTCTTCGGGAAAAGTCTTGATTCGTTCGGAGTTCTGTTGCGCGGACAACAGATTCAACGCCTCTATGATCGTTACAACGCCAGCGAGTTCGAACCAAAAGAAACACAAGAATTGCTCGGAAAACTAATTGATCTCGTCGAAGAACGTGTGAGGGAGAAATAGTGGGGAGTGGGAAGTGGGGAGTGGGGAGTTTTTTAGTGGAGAGTTGATAGTGGAGAGTGGAGAGTGTCGCAGGCGGTTTATTTTCCGTTTCCCTGTTCCAAATTTTTTGTTCTCCCCTGCCCTTTTCCACTTTCCGCTATCAACTCTCCCCTTCCCCTTCCCTACTATCCACTCTCCACAATCAACTATCCACTAAAAATTCCCCACTATTCACTATTAACTATTAACTATTAACTAAAAACTATCCACTCTCCACTATCAACTATCCACTAAAAACTCCCCACTTCCTATGCCAGACTACACGCATGTTGAGGTTTTTTCGGTTCAGTCCTCGAAGAAGACGGGACTGCCATGCGGTGATGTCTTGGCAACGGTTCGAACCAATACGGGAACAACAGTAATTTGTGCGGATGGGATTGGTTCGGGGATTCGGGCGCATATTGCGGCGCAAATGTGTGTTGCACGATTAACGGAATCGCTGCACCAAGACATTTCGCTCCGCAAAATCTTCGCCTCCGTCGCAACAACAATGCAAAACAGCCGTGATCCGAAAAAACCGTTTGCGGCATTTAGTATTGCGCGGATTCGTTCGGACGGGAATGCGACGGTCTTTTCTTACGACGCTCCCCTTCCCATCTTGGTCAGCCGTCAGGGCGGCACGGTTCTTGCGAATCGACCGTTTCCGCTTCCCGGCGGGCTGGCAATGGAAAGTAATTGCCAACTCGAAATGGATGAAGGTATTCTGCTGATGAGTGACGGAATCACGCAGTCGGGAATCGGTTACGGAGCCAATACGGAATGGACAAGTGACGGGGTTGTCCGGTTCATCAACGAGAAAATCGCGTCACGCCTCAAGTTTTCGCTGATTCCTGAAACAATTCACAAAGAAGCGATTGCCCGTTGGCAAGGCAAGGTGAAAGAAAAATCCACAACGGCAATGCCGGTTCGAGCAATTGCGGGGCGGGTTTTTTCGCCTTACGCGCCGGACGCGGCTCACCAAAACGCGGCACCGCATGTTCATTTGGTGGTGGGTGACGATTGCAGTATTGTTCTGGCACTTTGCCGCACCGGACAAACCGTGAACATCTTTACAGGACCGCCCGCTGACCGCGACCGCGATTTGCCCACCATTAAACGCTTTATCCAACTTCCCGGTCTGAAAATCGTTTGCGGCGGGACAACCGCGAAACTGGTTGCCAAATATCTCAATGTGCCGCTTGAAATGGAGCCGGAGCCAATGAGTGTGATTGCGCCGCCCCGTTACGGTATTAAGGGCATCAATCTTGTTACGGAAGGCGCGGTGACACTGAACCAAGTGTACAATATTCTGGATGAAGACATTTCCCGATTAAACGAAGACAGCGGCGTAACGGAATTGCGGTTATTATTGGGGGTGGCGGACAAACTGAACATCATCGTCGGCGGAGCAGACAACTCCGCCAACGCCGATATTTCATTCCGCCAGCGAGGTGTTCTTTCAAGAAAGGTTTTGGTGCCGCTTCTTGCCGAAAAACTGCGGCAAGAAGGGAAACTCGTCAATGTCGAATTCGTGTAACGCAGTAAATAGTGGAGAGTTGATAGTGGAGAGTGGAGAGTGTTCGCAAGCGGAGTCAAACCGTTTGATAGTGAATAACGCTTGCGACACTCTCCACTCTCCACTCTCCACTATTTAAATTCGTTTTACTTTGGAAATGAAATCGCTTGGCTCCGGTTTTCGCAACAATTTACGAATCAACGGCAGCCAAAACGTTTTGCCGGAATAAATAAGACGGGATTTCCAACCGGAGTGGAATATCTGGAACGTCGAATGGTAACGAATACCGGTATTGCTGTCTTTCGTAACAATTCCAAACTGCGTCAGCACCGCCGTCTTAAACGCCAATTCATTTGTTTCAAAAAGTGTGGACTCGTTCCATTGCGGATCAAGACAAGGATGTGGATACGAAAAATGTTCAATCCGCTCTCCAATCTCACGCTCAAGAACAACATTCGACTCGGCAATTTCATAACGCAAAAACTCAGACGGAATGTGAGCAAGATTCGCGTGCGAAAAAGTGTGGTTGCCGATAAGATGACCGCGTTGCCGGAGTTCGCGGGCTTGGGCAAATGTCATCATGCCGGAAGCTTTGGTCAAATCAAGATGAATACCAAACCACGCCTCAAGCCTCTAAACATAATCCCGTAACTCTTGACCAACTAATTTTGTACACGGATAACTGTAAAATACAAAGGCTTCCCGATTTTCTGTCGGCTCGCCTAAATTCCAGGTTCGCCCTGTTTCCGAATCGGTTAAAATTATTTTTTGAACTTTGCCTTGCTGAAACAAAAAAAACACCCGGCAAAACCAAGGAAGTTCCTGACGCTGAATCGCGTCAACCGTCAAATAAACCGTTCCGCGAATATCATACTTTTCCATAATCGGAGCAGCAATATGATAATTGTCCGCAAAACCATCGTCAAACGTAACCGCAACCGATCTTGACGGCAGTGACCGGGTTCCTTTGAGACATTCCGCAATCTCATCAAGCGTAACAGGATTATATTCGTTCCGCAAAATGTGCATTTGCTCTTCAAACCGTTCTGCATCGGTAGTGATTCCGCGATTGATGTAGTCCGCCTGACCTTCACGATCCGCCGAAACAGAATGATAAGCAAGAATCAATACCGAACGAGGCAACATCACCTGACGTAACCGAAAAATTCCGGTTCCAAGCAACACCGCCTTAAGATTTTCCTTGAATAACATCGAATAATATGTAACAAATACTTTGACCACTAAATAAATTCAGACTGTTTTTTGAACAGCCATTCTCAAATCTAACTACAAAATGCCGATAGGATGTTTTAAAATTGTTTTCAAAAATTACGCAGCGAACAATCGTTTTAACCAGTCGATCAATAACGAACAAGAATGATTATCTGTTGACAAATATCTTTTTGTAATACTTTGACCAAGAGGCGATCCGGGTTCGTCCTGCCACGCAAGCCATGTATGAATTCTTGCTTTGGATTGATGCACCGGTAAGTATTTTTCCAATTTTTGTTTCTCAATATCGTTGAGTACGTTATCAGCAATCGGCAAGAGTTGATCCTTTTCGGGAACGAGAAAAGCAATAAAATCTTCAAGCATTCCATTGGTTTCATTATTTGGCATTACCCAAACGCCGATTTTTATTCCTTCGGCATTTTCAAAAATCAACCCCTCCGGCGGTAATCGATCTGAAACAATAAATCCATACAACGATACGGAATTTTTAATTGATTGCCATCTTGCGTTAATGTCGGTGTCAGCGTCAACAATGATTCCTAATGTCTTGATCCCTGATTGTTTTAACCGTTGGGGAATTTGTTCAAAAAGATTGTTGAAACCTTCGCAATCAATCACATCAAACGATTCTTTCACGCCAAACTGTTGACACAATGCCCAAATAACATGTTGGTCATCTTTGCCTTCAACAAGAAGTTTTTGTTCAAATTTCTCTTTTATTTTTGTCATCGAATTTCGATGTCATTTCGATTTGTGATTTCAAGTTCTTTAGCATCATATTCTACCGGAACAATTGTTCCGTTTTTATTGTCAAGCCGAACCAGTTTACCCAATGGAGAATAATCGGAACTATTTAAGACGGATTCAAAACCTCTGATACTGTCCTCACTATGCGTGGTCGCAAAAACCTGAATGTTCAATTTTCGTGACATTAGAAAAATGATCTTCCACAATTGCTCTTGAATGGTATAATGCAGTCCGTTTTCAAATTCGTCAATGAGCAAAAAACCATTCTCCGAATTGACTAACGCAAGAATCATCGTCAAAATGCGATTGATTCCATCTCCCATACTTTTTAACGGTAATACATTTTGAGAATTTGATAACTTAATAACGGCACGTCTTCCTCTTGTGTCTTCTTCAACAAAGGCAATTTTTTCTGTTGCCGGTTCAATGATTTTCAATGCGTCAATGACATGTTGTTCTTTATTGGTAAGTGTTATGTTATCAAATAGCCTGCTATTATTTTCGTTGTCGATATTCCTTCCTCTGACATATTGTACATTCATAGCATCAAGTCTGGGATAATATTCTGAAAAAATATGAAAATTAAGAGGAAAAATCACACTGTCATTTCCTATTCCCAATTCAAAACCGAGTTTGTAACCTTCTTCAATTCTCTTTTCATTATTTTGTACAGAGAACCTTTTTCTCCTAAGAACAAAACCTTGATCTTCTTTTTCTCTAACATCAACATATTTTACAAAATTCAATGTAATTGATTTATGAGAAGGCGAATCTTCTTCCGAAGTTTCATTTTTAACCTCGCCGATTGAAATCGCATCCATCGGATCAAATCCGCAATTTCTGTCCGTGAACAAAGAAGAAAAGACTTTTAAGTTATTCTCAATATGATGATGATTCTTTTCATATTGTCTAACATTTTCTCCTCGCTCTGTGAGCAATTGAGAAATCAAACTTAAATGACCTTTTGTTGTGTAAAGAGCGATTGCTTCGAGGATTGTTGATTTTCCGGTATTATTTTTTCCTGTAAAAAGGTTAATCCTTTTCAAAGACGGAATTTTTAAATTTTTCAGGCAACGAAAATTTCTTATTTCTAATGACTCAAGCATTTTCCACCTTATCTATTAACATCTATTGAAAACAGTTTCAATCTCCTGTTTTTCACAAGCAGCCATGAACGGAAAAACGGAAATAAGAATACCATCATTTTATCCATTAAGCAAGAGGAATAAGAAAACCTTAACGCAATATCCATTTGAACATCGGGCAATCCACTGGACAGTTTAAGAAGTGACGATAAAATATCGGCATTGTATTTTGAGTTTTCTTTTGTTTTAAGGAGCGGGAATCTGAGTTCTTGCGTGAATGATTCTTTTTTATGAGTACTGTTGCCAAGTCGGAACCGGCGTTGTCGCTTTTGAATCGGAGTTTTGTTGCGTCTTGTCTTTCAAATCTTCTTTTTTTCTTCTCGTTTTATTTACTCATACCGGTTTTGCCGCTTTACCTGATTGACGAACTTCATGCGGGAAAATCAGCCGCCGGCATTATTTTGTCCTCTTACACGATCGCGGCGTTGATTGTCCGACCTTTTTCGGGAATGCTCGTTGATAACCTCCAACGCAGACCACTTTATCTGATTTGTTATTTTGCTTTTGCCGCTTATTTTCTTGGATATTTATTGGCGGGAACGCTTTTTATTCTTGGTTTGGTTCGTTGCACGCATGGTTTTGTGTTCGGTATTGCAACAACTTCCGCGAACACGTTGGCGATTGACACGGTGCCGATTGGAAAACTGGGACGCGGTATCGGAATCTATGGGACAATGACTTCGGTTGCCATGGCGTTGGGTCCGATGGCTGGGCTGCTTCTCTTGTCCCATTTTTCGTTCAAAATGGTTTTTGCAATTGCGTTTTTAACGTCAATGACCGCGTTTCTGATCGGTTCGACCATTCAATGCGCAACAAGAATCATTCCGGTAACAAATCGGAAATTTTCATTCGGGCAGATTTTTCTGGCACAAAGTTTACCGATGGCATTTTGTATTTTCCTGATTGCGTTTTTGTACGGAGTTCTTTTGAACTACCTTTCCCTTTTCGCACGGGAACGCGGAATCATAACCAATCCGGGATATTTTTTCTGTTTGCTTGCGGTGGGGTTGATTATGAGCCGGTTTATTGCGGGCAAAATGATTGACAACGGTCATATTTGCCGAACAATTCTTATTGGCAAAGTCATTCTGATTGCTTCGGTTTTTTGGTTTGTTTATGTACCTGCGGAGAGTGTGTTTTTTGGGGCGGCGTTATTGATTGGTTTTGGTTTTGGTCTTATTTCACCGTCATACCAAACGATTTTCATTCGGTTGGCTCACAAAGAACAACGCGGTACCGCCAATTCGACTTATTTAACTGCGTGGGATGGCGGTATGGGCATAGCGATACTGCTGGGCGGGTTGCTGCTGGAATGGACAACATTGACCAATATTTATTGGTTCTGTATCCTCTTACTGGTTGTTTCGATGATTTTTTTCGCTCTTATCGGAATACCGCATTTCAAACGTTATCGATTATCCTGAGTTTTTTTACCGATAAGGTTGTTTATTCCAACCCCATTTCGCGAGATCGAAGCGTGGCGGCTTCGACGGCGTTGGTAACAGCGGCGCGGAATCCGTCTCGTTCCAGCGAATGAACTCCGCTGATTGTTGTTCCGCGCGGGCTGCAAACTTTATCTTTGAGAACTCCGGGATGTTCGCTGGTTTGCAATACCACTTTGGCAGCACCGAGAACCGTTTGAGCCGCCAAGAGCAACGCTTGTTCGCGCGGCAATCCCATTTTGACGCCGCCGTCAGCCATGGCGTCGATCATCATATAGACGTAAGCCGGACCGCTGCCCGAAAGACCGGCAACCGCGTCGAGTTGACGTTCCGGAAAGGGAATTGCGAGACCGACTGTTGAGAGAAGATCGAGAGCTAGTTCGGCGTCTTCTTTTTTTGCGCCGTCGGAAAGACAGAATCCGCAAACGCCCTCGCCGACCAGACAGGGTGTGTTGGGCATCACCCGAGCCAATCTGGCACTGGTTCCGAGATCTTTCAAATAGGTTTTGAGTTGAATACCGGCGGCAATCGTAATCCAAAGCGGATTGAATCCATGAGCACGAAGTGCGGCGAGGTCGTGAAGAACTTCGCTCATCTGTTGCGGTTTGACGGAAAGAAAAACAACATCCGAACCGGCAACAAGTTCTTTAATAGTTGCAACCGCTGACCCGCCGGTCTGTTCCGCAAACTTTTTTGCCGCTTCCGGTTTAACATCGTAACCGAAAAGCTGTTCCGGCTGAATTGTTTTTGTCTTAATAAAACCTCGTGACAAAGCCCTTGCCATGTGACCGGTTCCGATAAATCCGATTTTTGTATCCATGATTATTAAGAAAGTAAAAAGTAAAATCAAAATTTTTTTCAACCAACTCACGAATATAATGTACCTGATCTTTCACAAACAAGCAACTCTCCCTCAAATTTTATTAGTTTAGGGACGATCTTCAGAAAAGATTGTGATTTGTGATTTGGGGGTTGTGGTTTGTGATTTGGGGCTACCGCTTGCGTCTTCACTATTAACTATTAGTTATTCACTATTCACTATTAACTCTCCATGTTGCGTTTTTCCAAAACGAAGTTATATTGATACGCAATGTTTCCCAAACCACAATCCCCCAATCACAAATCCCAAACCACAAACCACAAAAATGAAAAATAGTCAGGATTTTCCAAAACGTCATCCGTCCGGACTTTGGGTTCTTTTTACAACTGAAATGTGGGAACGTTTTGCCTTTTATACCATGCGGGCAATTCTCGTTCTGTATCTGGTTGATGTCTCAACAAGTGAAAAAACGCCCGGCTTTGGTTGGTCAGAAGCCGAAGCGTATGCTCTTTACGGTTGGTACACCGGTCTCGTTTATCTTTCCCCCTTGCTTGGCGGTTGGATTGCCGACCGGTTTTTAGGACAACGTGCCTGTGTTACTTTTGGGGCGATTCTTATGACGTTGGGCGAATTTTGCCTCGCCGCAACCGAATTTGTCCGGCTTGGTGACGGTTCAAAAATTACAATGGAAATCGATCCCACAGCACTGATTACGTTTTACATCGGACTCGGTCTGATGATTTTCGGTAACGGCTTTTTCAAACCCTGTATTTCCGTCATGGTCGGGCAACTTTACGTTCAAGGTGACCGCCGACGTGATGACGCTTTTACCATCTTTTACATGGGAATCAACATCGGCGCTTTTCTCTCACCGCTTGTCGGCGGAACAATGGCAGAAAAGTTCGGCTATCATTTTGGTTTCATGATTGCCGGTCTCGGCATGATCTGCGGTCTGATTTCCTTCACCATGTTTGGAAAAAGACATTTGAAAGGAATCGGAATCGCTCCGGTGAAACATGACCCAAACGCCGAACGTACCCAAGAAGAACAAGTCGTCCACGAAAAAGCCCTTCACGAACAAAACCGACCGCTTGTTCGGGAAGATTGGGATCGAATTTTTGTTATTGCAGTACTTTCGATTTTCGTCATCGCGTTTTGGATCACGTTCGAACAAGCCGGCTCGTCTCTGAATATCTTTGCAAAAATAAATACCGACCGAACCGTTTCCGAATCCGTCGCTGCCGTAACACCGGGATTCATCGTCGGTAGTTTCATCACTCAAGACAACGGCACACAAGCGTTTCCGGCAACATGGTATCAATCCGTGAACGCTTTGGGCATTGTGATTTTTGCACCGATTTTCACCATTATTTGGGCGTTCCTTGCGCGGCGCGGAATCGAACCAAGTACGCCAACCAAATTTGCGTTGGGACTTTTGCTTGTTTCGATTAGTTTTCTCGTGATGATTCCCGGAGCCGTCGAAGCCAAAATGACAGGCGGTAAAGCCGCACCGTATTGGCTTGTTTTCTGTTACCTTTTCGCAACATGGGGTGAACTCTGCCTTTCGCCGGTTGGCTTGTCTATGGTTACAAAATTAGCACCGGTTCGGTTGGCATCGTTTTTCATGGGCGTTTGGTTTATGGCAAGCTGTGTCGCTTATATTCTTGCCGGTTACATGGCAAGTTATTTCGGTTCAGGCGACGGAATCAGTTTTTTCTTAGGCGAAAAATCCGGCTTAGCGGACTTCTTCCTTCTTATGGCAGTTATTCCAATGGTCATCGGATTTATCGCTCTGGCTCTCGCTCCAAAACTCAAACAAATGATGCACGGAACCGTTTAAACCAAAGTTCGAGTTACACTCTTTTCACAAACTCTTTACGTCCGGTAATTCATCAACATACGACAGTGCAACGTCCTTTATTTTTCAACCACGAAAACCACAAACCTACACGAAAAAGAGAAGAGAACAATATTTTGTTGTTTCAAAAAAAATAATTCCTCAAAACCTTATTTTTACAAATTACCTTAGTAGCAATGGAGTATAACATTCTGTACCCTTATTTTCCCTCCTATTCCTTTTTCATAAGGGAAAATAAGGGAAATCCTTAACGTGATCGTTACAACTCCTCCAAGATAGGCGGAGGCACGGTTGCAAACAACAAGCCTCCGAATGTATCGAGTTCCTTAAAATACCGGTTTATCGACGTGTCGATAATCGGACAGTCAGGATGAAGGAAAATACGAAACACCCGATCATCGGTTTTATCGCCGAGATTGAGTAATTCGCTAACACTATTACTCGGTAACGGCACTTGCTCTTTTGCCGTCAAATCATCCGATTCTTCTTGCTTTGCCAGAATAGATCGCGGGCTAAAAAAAAGTAACCACGCAATTCCGTCCTTTTCGGGCATAACGGAAAAACAACCGCTATCCCAAATGCAAGTATCAGGATGCAGAAGAACACGGAGATGCCATTCCGCCGAATGATTCTGTAACAACTCTTCCGCGTTATCGGTCAACAACGGTAAAAGCGGTTTTCTTTTATCGTGTATTGCGTTCATGCTCCGTTGGCGCAGAACCTCAAGCGAACCCGAAATACCAATTTTTTCATAAGAACCTGCTTTGTTCGACATAACGCTCTTGACCCATCTTCAAAAAAATAACTATCTTTCGGCAATTTACAAGGATTGACGAAAACATGCGAAAAGATCCGAACAACCGTAACAATCCAAGTATATCCGATATTAGATAATGAGCAACATGTTACCTCAATATATCAAACGGCTTCAAATAGTTTTTGGGAACTTCGGGTTAAGAACACAAGGAATCGGTAAACTTGACATAAAAAATCCTACAAGGTTTCAAAAATAATGATGCCGAGTAGGTTGGGATGTTTGTTCCCCCGACTATAAGAATCTCCGTTTCCTGCTTAGACTGAATA
>JAISQH010000195.1 GCA_031274385.1 Planctomycetaceae bacterium
AACATCCCGTTGTTCGCAAAACTTTTAATAATGTGTTCGGTTTGTACGATGAATTAAAACAACTCCGTAGGAGTTCAATAAAAAGGGATTAACTTTGTCACAGTAACCACAAACATCAAAATCGAACTCCTTCGGAGTTCCGGTAAATTTGTGATGACTTACCCCGTGCTGCACTTCGTTTGCACGGGGTTATCAAAATTCAACACCTACGGTGTTGCTCTCATTTTTGACGTTTTCCGTTACCAATGTTGAATGGCAAAAAACAAGCATTTATTGTTATTAACACGAAAATATAAAAGAGTCTTATTCTAATGCCGGGCGGACATCTTTGCCGAGTGACTGAACTCGCGTATTTTCGTAAGTGCCGTAGAAAACGCTGTTGGTGTCAAGCCAGAGATCAATTCGGCGGCGTTCTTCCGGCGATAATTTCACGCCGTAATGATTTTCGTCCAAATAATCGCGAAGTGCTGACGCCGACGCTCCGAATTTTCCCGCTGACGTGCGTGAACCGCCGTGAATCGGGTCATTAATCGAACCGTTATCCGAGTGAAAATAAAAACCGTAATTCTTCGCCAGACTTTGATAGGAACGCGTCCAACCGTTCGGAGCATCGGTAATGCCCGTCAAATCGAATGCGTGTTTCGTTTTGAAACCCGTTGCGGCAGGATGTTCCTGATCGCCGTGACATTGAACACAATGATCATCCAAAACCGGTTGAACTAATTGTACAAAATTAAGCGGATAACTGCCGGAAATATCGTTACGAATCAACGACGGCGGACGGCTAAACGCGATGGCTGTTGTCCGGTTAAGGCTTGGCTGATTCCGTTTATTTTCGTGACAACCAATACAGGTCAACTGTTCGCCGGAATGAAGATAGGTTGCACTTCGCATTGACTGGACGGCGCGTCCGTGTTCGTCGAGAGCCTGAAAATAAATCGGTTTGCCAACCGGTGCTTCGAAAAACGCGCTGCCGTCTTCTTCCACCGGAACCGTTCCCAAAACACCACGTGCATTCGTTTGTTTCGCAATACCGATTTTCGGATCATCAGGAACCGGCGTTGATTTGGCAAAAAGTTGAATGATTCGAATCGCCTTGATTTTGACCGGTTGATTATTGACCATTGGAAAATCGAAATCACTTTGATAAACATTGACAATACCAACCAACGCTTTATCGTTGCTGTTATTACCGGTATTGTTTTCGTTGCGGTATCGTGCCGATTGCGTTGTTTGTGCCGGAATTACCGGCGGACGTTGGCGGGCGGCAAGCGGCATCGGACTGTGTGCGCTAATTGATGTGTCACGATAAATCAATTCCCGATTTCCGGCGGCGTCAATCCAGTAGATGCCGCGATTTTTCGCTTCGGAATCATAAACGCACAAAAAATCGTCTTCACTAAATGCCCACGGCGTTCCATAAATCATGAAGGGATTGGTTGGTTTTCGTTCGGATTCGGGAAACGGAACTTCCGGTGTAAGCCGGGTTACTTGCGACATTGCGCCGTCATCTTCAAGCCGTTGATCAATCAAAACAAGAGAACCGAACGCGTGTCCATGATGCGCTCCGGCAACAGCAACATAACGGTGCGAATTGGGAATCGCCCGAACATCCATTTCCATCCAAGGACGCGATTCACGTTTCACCGGATAATTACCGTGATAAGATCGCGGGTCTCGACCATCGGGAAAACAAGTCCAAAGATGATGGGCAGCATTGGTATCCCGATCAACATAATCCCAACGTGTATAAAGGAGCATTCCGTTGTGATCAACACTCGGCTGCCATTCATGCGTTTCGTGATAACTGAGACAAATAATATCGCTGCCGTCCGGTTCCATTGAAAAGAGCGTGTACACCGGACAATACCGACCGCAACGCAAAAAACCGCCGCGACGTTCGCTGATAAACGCAATACGCCCGTCAGGTAATTCGCAAGGATCAAAATCATTCACGGAACCATCGGTTAATTGTACAAGATCGGTTCCGTCGGCGTTGCAACGAAAAAGATGATAACAGCGCGATTCCGACCATTCATGGTAATACTGTACACTTTTTTCTTGTTTCCATGAAGTATCGGTTGATTTGGCTTCGCAGTACGCAAAATAAATCGTCTTGCCGTCGAAGGAAACTTCCGGTGAGAGAAACACGCCGCCCTGTAATTTCCGCCCTTTCATTCGCCCCTGCCCGACAACGGAATTTGCCAACAGATTAACGAGTTTGGGCGGCTCTTCCGACAAGGGATTTTCGAGAACATAAAGTCCGCCGCCGGGACGCGCCGTGAAACCATAAAACTGATCGCACATGTGAAATGACGGATCGTCGGCATCGTGTTTTGTGATAAAAAGGAGTTTTTGTAACTTTGACAAATGCGGATTGCAACGAATTACGGCACGTTTAAGTTTCCGGGCTTCGAGGTACAACGATTCGTATTGCTCCGGTGCTGCGGTTGTCAATGTATTTTGTAACGCTTTTAACGAAACAATGACCGTATTGATTGCCGTCTGATCCACGCCGGAAATCGTTGCGATTCGCCCGCAAAGTGCCAACGCCGAATCAATCACTTGCCGCGTATGCTCCGGCGAAAACGGAACTTCAATCTTTTTCGCAACACGAAATTGTTCGTCCTGAACAATCCAATCCTTAACAATTTCGTCCGAAAAAACCGCCAAACACGAAAACATGGAAACAAAAATAGCATAAATAATAGGTTTCATTATTATGATTCCTTGTTGATAGTTGATAGTGAATAGTTAATAGTGAATAGTTTCGTAAGTACCTGTCTATTTTGTTTTTCAAGATTGCGCGCAAAGA
>JAISQH010000202.1 GCA_031274385.1 Planctomycetaceae bacterium
GTGGCAATCGGTTCTTCTTCGCATTGAACCCCATCACTTTTTCGGCAAAACAACACCTTCTCATTGAGTTCTTTTTTATGACGCATCGGGGAACGATTTTAGTAGCCAGTAGCCGGTAGCCGGTTGTTCGTTGTTATGCTCTTTTCACTTTAGTTTTCGGTTTTATTTTTTATCTGACCCCAAAGGAGTCACTCTAAAATAGCCGGTGGTGAACGGTACTCCGCAAACTGCTGGAACGGAAACGCAATGACAACAAAACCCTGAAAGGGTTTCCCAATCAGAATTTCCTCTCAAAATATTGGGCGACCCTTTCAGGGGCATTTCATTATTTCTCATCTATTCCGGGTGTTCGATGAGTACATCGAACACCCGGCTAATTTAGAATGACTCCGTTGGAGTCAGAATGAGCAATTCTCATCTTTTACTGTCGGAGGGATGATTCCAATCAATTCAAATTGATTGATCACTCATTATTCCTGAGCGATAATATTGGTCGGATCGTCGATGGTTTCTTCGATTTGCACGGCGGTGTAGCCTTTATAAGTTCCGGGACGCCCCCAGTATTTCGGAATCCCCTTGACACTAATCAGAAGCGGCGTGTTCACATTTTTCTGCGTGCAAATAATGTCGCCCACCCGCAAATGAAGAAGTTCATGCATCTTAATCTTGGCATCCGCTAACTTGACCTTGAGCGGAACATGAACATTGCGAATCGACTTGCTAATCTTCTTAATCGACTGCGGCGTTGCCTGTTTTTTATTGTAAGTTGTCCAAGCGTTGGTGTTCAACTTGCCGGCAATCCGTTCAAATGAATTGTAGGGAATACAAAGATTAATGGTTCCACGAACCTCCGTCAACGCGACCTCGAAACAAAGCAAAACCACAACCTCATTCGGCGGAACAATCTGAATCAATTGAGGGTTGCTCTCCGTCTGGATCACTTCAAAATCCAACTCCATCACATTTTCCCAAGCATGTTTCAACTCTCTAAGGAACAATTTCGTAATTCGTAATACCAACCGTTGCTCGATGTCCGTCAACGGACGCCGTGCCATCAGAGTTCCCTCGCGACCACCGCCCAATAACCGATCAATCATCGGATAAATAATGGACGGGTTAATATCCAGAATAAGATTACCCTCAAGCGGTTCCGCACGAAGTAAATTGAAACAAGTCGGATTGTCAAGCCCAAAAATAAACTCACTATACGCCAACTGATCCACACTCGTCAACTTAACATCAATCACCGTCCGCAACATCGCAGAAAGTCCCGCCGCAAATTTCCGCCCAAATCCCTCGTGCATCGTCTGAAGCGTTTTCATTTGCTCGCGATTAACACGTTCGGGACTTTTAAAGTTGACTGGACCGATTTTCTCCTGATGAATCCAGGTGGAGCCGGAAGAAACAGACGAACCGCTTCCGCCTCGCCCCGCCCCGCCCGAACCGGAAACAATAGGCGCATTCTTGCCACCCGCCGGTGCAGCAGGTTTGGCGTCTTTCTTCTCCGACATCGACATGATGTTCAGAAGATTTTCGACTTCTTCCTGTGAAAGTACTTCTCCAGCCACGTCTTTTTGTTGGTTACGGTTTATGTGTTCGTTGATAGTAAGGGACGCAAGCGTTGTTTTAATTGAAAATTGACAATGGAAAATTGAAAATTTTAGTTAATTGAAAATTGCTAATTGAATCTCCCCCTCATTTTCCATTTTCCATTTTCAATTAAAAAAACGCTTGCGGACACTCCCCACTTCCTACCTCCCACTACTTAACATTAACAGTCTTACCTGCGGCAAGATGGGCGTTGCGGGCGGCATCGGTGCAAAGCGGACTTTCAGGGCAAAGCTTAACCATGTCACGAAACGCAATAAACGCCGTATCAAATTCGTTCTTCCGAAGCGACAATTCGCCTTTGAGATAAAGCACGCGATCCAATATAACAATATCAGGCGGATGTTGCAAAAGTTTTTGCAAATAAATTTCCGCCTGAGCGTAATCTTTTTTCTTATACGCTTCGTAAGCAAGCGTCCAGGCTGCGTGTGACCAATGTTCGCCTGCTTGGTAATTTCGGTAAATTCTTGTCAAATAAGACAACGCCTTACGCCCGTTCCCGTTTTGCAAATCGTCCAACGCAAGAAAATATAAGGCTCCGTCAATGTGCTTGCTATTCGGAAAACGATCCGCCAGCACTTGGAAATGCTCTACCGATTTGACGGTGTCGCCGTAAGAATCATAATAAATGCCAAGATACCAAAGCGCGTCCTGGTATTGCGGCGACGAAGAAAACTCGTCCGCAATCTTCTCAAGTAACGAAACCGCTTCCGATTCTTTACCGAGTTGATAATTGGCTTTACTCCGCAGCAAGATCGCTTCGGCTAAAACGGAGGTTGCGGGATTTCCGGTAATCAAATCCAAAAGTTTCGTATCAACCTGTTCGTATCGTTTGGCGTTGTAAAGCGAATTGCAGTCCCGCAATATTTTGCGTTGTTCCGATTCGGAAAGGAGCGGCTGCGTTGGGGTAGCGGCAGGCGATGTTCCGGTCGTTTTCGCCAACTCCGCCAACTGATCGTGGGTTTCCTGAAGCAGATTTTTCTGCGCGGCGTCATTCAAATTGACCCGCGACGCCAACGCGGAAAACACGGCGTTCGCTTGTTCGAGGTCGCCGGATTGCGCTTTCGCCAACGCAAGAAGCGAACAGGCTTTCGCCAACGTCATTTCGTTCAACGTCCCTTCTGCTCCCGTCACCGTATAATTGATGTAATACTGTTTCGGTGTTGTCCACTGGTTATATTGGGTTGCGAGAATCTG
>JAISQH010000230.1 GCA_031274385.1 Planctomycetaceae bacterium
AAAGGCAAAAAACCTCCGGCGAAAACCGCCATGTTAAAAAAATATAAAGGGAACCTGTCGGCTTCAATTTCGGGAGAACAATTCTGAACCACGAATCCGACCATTCTAAATAAGCATCTGGAGCAATTTTATCGGAATTGTTACCGTAATCTTTTCCAAGTCCATAAGGAGGATCAGCAATAATTAAATCAACAGAATTGTCGGAAATTTTGTCGATCCCTTCAAAAAGGTCTTGATTGTAGATAATGTTCATTGTTATTTTGGTAATATGATACTTGGCGACTTCTCCCGTAGTAATTGCATAAATTCACTGCGGAGACGAAACTCTGGTTGGTGATGATAAAATGCTTGTATTTTATCGTTGCGCGGATTAACGTAAATAGGTAAAAATTGCGGAGAAAATAAATGAATATAGGACGTGTCAAATTCAATTGAAATGCCATTGAACCGTATCCCGAAACAGGCATAAATTAAATTGTAACTTGGATTCGCCGAATACTGCATATACAATTTCTCAACAGCAGCAATATCATTTTTCTTTGCTTTTCCTTCCATATTGTGAACTTTGACATTAACGTAATAAGTTTTTTTATGTTGTGTTATTTCGCAATCGTGAAGGCTTGTGTCTGGCATATCGAAAGCGACATCATCCAATTCAAGTTCTTTTTTTCTGTATTTTGTTTGTTGGGTAATCACTTGTTCAACAAGCCAACTAACAGAACGGGTATGAGGTTTTAGACCGTATGGAAGAACCTTTTTATCCGTCACATTAAATGAGGGAAGAAATTGAAAAAGTTTTTGATAAACAGTACGTATTACCTCTAATTCATCCAAAATATTCTGAATTTCGGGACATTTATTTTCTCTGCACATTTTAACAAGGTAACAATGTTTCGGGTTTTCGTCAACGTACAATTTAGTAAGTTATTTTTGTACGATCTTTTAGGTAAAATGATCTTCTCCTGTTTTTGATTTTTATTATTTTATTTTCCGATTCTTGCTTTTGGTTTAATGATTCGGTGACCGGTGCTTGGCGGCAGATTTTCGAGGAGTTTCGGATTGATTTCTTCAATTCGGATTCGTTGATCCGGTATGAGTCGTTCGGCGCCTTCGATCACGGTTTTGGCTCCGGCGATGAGAATGGCTTGTCCTTCTTCGGTTTCCGGTTCAATCCCGTAAGAGGTAATTCCCTCCGCTGTAATTTTAACAGGAACCGGCTTGGCAATAAAAATGGAAGAATCTTCCTCTTTTGAAATACCGGAATCATTTTTTTCCGATTGAGTCTTGACAGCCACCCAAACCGTAGAGCCGTCCGGTTTCATCAAAACCGCGTCTTTGGAAACAACAATCTCCTCATTGGGATCCGTAATCGCCACCAATGCTGTTGCACTCATTCCGACTTTCAGTTCGCCGTTGCGGTCTTCCAGCCGAACAATCACCGGAAAACTACGCGGTGCCATCAGATCGTAAGGAACAATCGCATGAATCTTGCCAACCACCTTAATACCAAGTTCGTCAATAATAATCGGCATTTCATCACCGATTTTAATGTGGTTGATGTATTCTTCGACAACATTGACACGAGCATCAATAAAACCAAGTGAAACGATTTCAGCGATGGAAGTTCCCGGTGCAAGGAGTTCGCCGAGTCCGGTATCGCGGCGAATCACGTAACCGTCAAACGGAGCAAGAATGGTGGTTCGTTTGAGTTTTTCTTTCGCTTCTTTGTTGGCGATAATGGCTTTTTCGAGATTTTGCCGGAATTGTTCGACCAGAGTTCGTTGGTTATTCAGTTCGCTTTCCGAAACCGCACGGCTCAACGCCAGAGATTCGATTCGTTCTGATTCGGAGACCTGAAAAGCACATTGTTTTTCCAGAATTTTGATTTCTGCTTCGGTTTGGGCGATGGTCAGTTCGAGCCATGTTTTGTCAATCTGAGCAATCAATGTCTCGCCGCCTTTTACTTTTTGACCGACTTCAATAGGCAATGCCACAACAAGACCGGATATTTCCGTTGAAATCCGGGCAAGTTGAACTTCTAACAATTTCCCGTGAAACGGTCGGATGGTGTTGATTAATTCCTTCCGGGCGGAGTCAACCCGCACCAGACTGGGCGGGCGCGGAACCGTTTTTTTTTCGGTTTCGTTTTGGTTCTCGACCTTGGATTGAGGCTGGTAAAACGCAAAAACGTAATAACCAACCGAACTTGCCCCAATCAAAAAGAAAGTGAGTGCGACAGAAAACAATAAAATTACCGACCGATGTTTCGATGTGGACATGATTTGAAAAGATTAAGAAAGGAACAAAATTTCGGGCTTTGATCCAGACGCCCAACAAACTCAAATTATTATATCCGCTTTCGATTCCACCGACAAGATTGACATGGTCTAAACAGAATTTTTTCAACTATAAACTCATAACTCATTATTTTTCGATTTTATTTTTTACCATTCCGTTTTTGGAGTTTCAATATAGGTAAAATAGTCGCGCCAAGTTCTCACATTTTTATTACCTCATTTTTATTACCTCATTGTTATTGGGGGGAATTTTTCACAGGAAGGTAATAGAAGTTATTTCCCCGAATAAAAATGACGCAATAGAAATGGGAGAACTTGGTACTACCTTAGAGTGCCCCCAACGGGGTCAGATAAAATGAATGGTATTTTCCATCTGACTCTGTTGGGGTTAGATAAAAAAGATGATCTTGGAAGTTTTGATCTTGTTTAAAACGGCTAAAACGTGTTGTTTTATTTCAAAAAAGGATCGTCAACATTCGACGTCGTCTGGGCTGGAACCGGTAAAGCCGTTGCGTCACTCGAAACAACCGTTGTGTTTTTTCCTTTTTGTTTTTGATAGAAATACGTTGTGTTTTCATTGACCAAGTGGACACTGGCAGTCGAACACACCACCTCCGTCCGAATCCGATGGTTGCCCGGCTTCTCCGCCTTGGCTTTGACCTTCAACACAACACTTTGTCCCGATGCAATCGTCGGAATCTTATCAAAAAAGACTTGACCATCACTCATGTAAGCGTTGCCGCCCTCCACCCCGTAAGGTTCCAAACCACCGCCAAATGCCGCTTTAATTTCAACATTTTCCGCCGCTTTGGTGCCGCGATTGGCAACATTAAATGTATAAACCGCCTCCTGACCAATCTCAACAGGACCTTGCGGGTTTTCAACCTCCAATTTCAACTCGACAATCGCTTCGGCTTCAAATGATCCGGTACAATTCGCCAGTTCACCGCTTTTGTCGCCAATCGAAGTTTCCAATTTACATGTTCCCTCGCGTTTCGGTTCGCAAACAACCGACGCCGAAAAAAGATCGCCAACCAAAATAGAATCAATTTTCCAAACAATCTGGTTTTCCTGAGTCAACTCGCCACCGGCGGTACTCGAAATAAATTTGGCTCCCAAAGGAATCACCGCCGATAACACAATGTCCCGCGCCGCAGCATTGCCGATGTTTTGAACCTTAATCTGAAACTCCGCCGGACTGCCAACAAACTGAACCGTCGGAGAATCAACCGCCATGACAATATTCGGACGTAAAACATTGACCCGCTTATTCACCTTCGCCGCTAAATCATACTGACCTGTTGCCTGAATATTAATGTCAATATGTTCCTGCTTGCCCGTCCAAACCTCAACATCAATCACCTGTTCTTCTCCCGCCTTCAAAACCGGTAATTCACAGGATTTCATGTCGGAACCGGTTTGGAGCAATTCGAGTTTGACGTTTTCAGCATCGCCGTTGCCGGTGTTACGAACCAGTAATTTATATCCGACATTGCTTCCCCAAAGAACTTCGTCAGGACCTTGGAGTTCCATCTCCAAAATCGGTTCCTGAACAACAATCTTGGTAACTCCAGCCGGTTTGTAAAAATCATATTTAATTCTCAAATCAACCGATTTTCGCTGTTGCGGAATCAAATGCAAAACGAGCAATTCTTCCGCTTGCGCTTCGACCCGGCTGACTTTCCAGACAAAATCCCGCAATTCCTTATTGCCTTCACGCGGAATAACGGAAGTTGTTCCGGCACTGATTTCCGGTTGCGCAATTTCAAGCCAACTCGGAATTTCAACCGACAAAACAATTTGTTCCGCCGAAGAACCGCCCCGATTAATAATTCGGATGCGGTAAAGTGCCTCCTGACCAACAATCGCACGAGGATCGCCTTCCGTTTCCACTTCGAGACGCGGACTGACAAGCAATTTCTTTTCCCGCTCCAAACCGTTAGAACCACTCAATGTTTTAGCGGTTTGCGATAACGGATCGAGTTCCGATTCGGTGGTAATCAACTCTTTCGGACGATCCGGTTTGAGTTCCTTTGAAAGAATCTGATATTCTCCCACTTTCGGAATTTTACCTTGATCTCCCGGACGTGCCATTCGCAGTAAATTGTTTTCGTTTTGCAATTCCTGAGCCGACGGTTGCGCTGTCAAGTAGGTGGATCGGGAGTTGGGATTATTGGAATTATTGGTCTCAACGTCAATACCCGATAAAGAGCGAGTCGGCGTTTTCTTGTTGGCAAGACGCTCCGTTTCCGTTCGGTGAATCGGTTCGTTCAAACGTGAACTGTCCGGCTCCGCTTGAGGACGAACCGGAATCGTATTGCGTTCCGTTCGGGAAACTACAAGCGGCTTTTCCGTTTTTTCAGCCAATTCGTCGGTTGTTGAAATAGTATTGGGTGTTGCCGGAACTTGCGGCGTCCGAACAGTTGTTTCGTCCAGTGTCGTTCGTAAGGACGGGATGCGTTGCGCCGTCGCCACCTGAACCGGTCTCGGTGTGGAAGGGGTCGGTGTTGATGACCGATGCGTTTCGGAATGAAGTTCCCGGTAATAAGCGTTTTCATCGGGAGGTTGTTTGTCGAAAATCTGCTCACGCATCAATTTCATGCGTTCATAAAACGACATTTCCTGATCGTCCGAATTTGATGCTCGGTCAGAATTTTCTGATGAGGAAACGGAGGTTCGGGCGGAATTGGTTGTTTCCCGCCGTTTTTCTGTGGACGCGGCAGAACGGCGTTCTGTTGAGGCACGGCGATCCGCCTGATCCGGGTTTTCAACAGACTGCTTTATTTCCGATGCGGTTGGAAGTTTAGGCGGTCTTGTCGGAACAGACTGCGGAGTAACAGTACGGACAGAATCTTGCGGATTGCTCGGCGGAGTATCAAGTTCGCTGTCATCTTTTGTCAGATTGGTAAAAATGCGCTTAAATCGGTCAACCAAACCAAAACCTTTTCGTTCGGTTGATTCGTCCTGCCCCAAATAAACAGGAGCATGCGCGTTGGCAACACGAATCGGCAACACCGTCTGGTTCGCCTGCCGATCCATCGGGAACGGTTGCGCCAATACCTGAGAAGCAAAAAAGGCAACGCCTAAAATCGCAACATGAAACCTGTTTATTTTGCGAGACATTTTATTTTCCTCTGCCGAAGACAAAAAACATCATTTTACCTGTAAACAATGTTTCCCTAAGAATCACAATGATTCATTCGGTTATATCGGCTCTAACGGGCGTATCGGTTTAACCGACCTTGCAGATTTGAGAAAATAAATCGATTTTAACGAAAAATCCACATTGCCAAACTTTTTATTTTATCTATTTTTACTGTTTGATAAAATTTTCCAAAAGTTGCAAGCCGATTTTACCGGACTTTTCGGGGTGGAATTGTGTGGCAATGATATTTTCGTATTGAAGAACTGAGGCGAATGTGATTCCGGCATAATCGGTTTGCGCCAGAATATGGGAATGATTTTTCGGAACCGGATAATAACTGTGGACAAAATAGAAATCGCTTTTGTTGGCAACTTTTCTAAAAAATGCCGATTCCGTTTTTTCCGGTGACCGGCGAACATTGCCATCCGTACCAATACGATTCACACCAATACGATCCGCGCCCCTATCCCAGCGAACGCTGTTCCAACCGATTTGGGGAACTTTGTCCCAATGGTTGGTCGGCTGAAATCGTACAACACGTCCCGGTATAAAACCAAGCATTTCGGTACCGCCGTCTTCCTCTGAAAAATCGAGCAGAACCTGCATTCCGACGCAGATTCCAAGCAAGGGAACACCGCGTTGTACGACATCACGAAGAGCGTTATCGAGTCCGAAATTCCGAAGATTTTGCATTGCCGCTCCCGCCGCGCCAACTCCGGGAAAGATAACACGATCAGCCGAAACCACCACATCCGGGTCAGATGTAATCGTTCCGGTAACGCCCATCGTTTCCAATGCCAACTTGACACTCGTTAAATTTCCCGCTTTATAATCAACAATCGCAAGCATGAAAATTAGTGAATAGTGAATAGTGAATAGTTAATAGTTAATAGTGAATAATGAATCGTTATCGTTAATCGTAAAAGAATAGTAAATCGCTTGCGTCACTATTAACTATTCACTATCAACTATTAACTAACCTAGTTGTACGGCGACGAGAGGTTCGACGCCGGTTTCGGGGTTGAAGCGGGCAAAACAGAGATCGTCAATTAAATTATGACCAAGTATGGTTCGGTTCGCCAACGGCGTCATGGAATGATAGAACAAAAACTGATCCTTGTTAATCTGTATCCGATAACCAACCGCCTTGTCATCAGGAACTCTCTGCATGTTTTCCCCAATCGTCAAATGCCGCCATGTGTATTTTTTGTCAAATTGTTTAGCGAGTCTGTTGGCGTCCAAATCGAAAAACAACGGAGCAAACATCGAAACTCCCGAACTCTGTTGCCGAAGCACTAATGTAGCATGTTCGATTTCCAATGTTCCGCTGACGAGTCCGGTTTTTTCGGTTTTCTTCCATTCCGGTAACGCCAAAGGAAAAACCCGGAATACAGGCGGCGATTTCGGTTTGTCCGGTTGGAAAAAAATCTCTGTCGAATCCGAAAACGTTTTGGGACGGAGTTTGGGTGAATAAAAAAGCGTTGATTCATAGACCAAATTGTCGTTCCGTTCCGGCAAACGCCGTTTAACATTGTCACCGTCCCACAACAACGTGTCGCCAAGAATCAACAGCCGATTCTTATGATCAAGCAAGAAAAAGCGTTGGAACCGATAATGGTTTGAAAGCGGCAAATCAAATTCAAAATACTCACAACCATTGTTCTTATAAACACAGGTTTCCGTCCAGGAATCAACCGCATGAAGCGGTTTGCCGCGCCATTGGAGGTTGAATTTCCAGAGTCCAAACAAAATTGGTTCTCCAAACAAATCAACTTCCAATTGAACGGCATCGGTTTCCTGTGAATCAAAATGGACGGAAATCGACAGGTCTTTCATTTTGTGGTTTGTGGTTTGGGGTTTGTGTGTTGTGATTTGTGTGTTGTGATTTGTGTGTTGTGATTGGTAGTTTGTGATTGGTAAATCGCTTGCGACACAAACCACAAAACCCAAACCACAAACCACAAATTACCGAAACGGGACTCGAACACCGGTTCCGTTTTCGTCGGGATAAACGAGTTTTCCTTTTTCAGTTCGGACTCCGTTGCCGACTTTTTTCTCAATCAGGAGCGGTCCGTCAATCGAAATATAATCCAACAACGGAGCCAGTTGACCAATTGCCGATGCACCCACTGTTGATTCAATGGAATTGGCACTGGTCACTTTCAAACCGAGTTGTTTTACTTTTGCGATGAGTTGCCGTGCAGGCGTCAACCCGCCGCACTTGACTAATTTTATATTGATTCCGTCAAAAAATTCAGCACAACGTTCAATATCCGCTTCGGTTTTCCATGATTCATCCGCGATCACCGGAACGTTATAATTTTGTTTTTTCATTTCTTTTTTTAATCGGGTCATTCCGGCAAAGTTGTCTGCTGCCAATGGTTGTTCGATCAGTTCGACGCCTAGTTTTTGCAAGATCTCCAATCTTTTGATTGCCGTTTCGGTGCTCCAACCGCCATTGACATCCACATGAAACGGCGATTCTGTTTTCTCCCGAAGCATTTGAAGAATTTGCAAATCGTTTTTGTCACCGAGTTTAATCCGGTAGATCGGCAAATCGGGCGCTTCCGCCATTCGCTCGGCAATTCGTTCCAATGAATCCAAACCGATACTGTAACTGGAACAAGGAACCTGATCAATCGAAAGACCCCAAATTTTCCAAAGCGGTTTGTTTTTCATTTTGCCCCAAAGATCGCAAGCGGCACAATCAATGGCACTTTGGGCAAATGAATTTTTCTGAAGAATCGGTTGAAGATGCCGCCAAAAGGCGATGGGATCGGCTAACGCGTAATGATCGACTAATTCCTGGCATTTTTCGAGTAGATCGACCATTTCTTCGATATGGGCGTTGTAAAACCGATCTTCGTAGGCTTCGCCGTGACCGCGTAAACCGTCTTGTTCCAACTCGACGAGGATAGTACGAACAACACTCACCGAACTGCGCGACGTTTCAAAAACATGTTTCAGCGGCAAATCAACCCGAATAATTCGTAATTTCATAATAATATTTCAGTACAACTCCCGACCGGATGCCGGAAAATCATATAATTGAGGTCTGTGAAGTAAAAGGGGGGATAATGTAATTGAGTCTTTTTTATGATAACATTGACAAATGATCTGCTCATTGTAGTTTTTTCCTGTTTTCAAATCAATGTACCCCTCAAATTATCAAAAGAACAAATGAAAACGAAATTTTTTAGTCAATGTAGTCAATGCAGTCAATTGATTCAACTGATTCGGTTGATCCCCCCGGAAATTTTTTATTGGCTGGGATTTTCACTTTTTTCGACGGCGTTTCTTGTCACCGGTCAGGCGGAGGAA
>JAISQH010000331.1 GCA_031274385.1 Planctomycetaceae bacterium
CCACACAAACCGCATTTCTACCGGGAATCCTTAATTCTTTTCATATCACCGATACATCAGGAACGGCTAATTACAGTGCAAAACTGATTCCAACGGATCCATCACAATACAGTGTTCCGGCATCGGCATACGAAAATAATATGCACACTTATGCTGCCGGAAGCCTACATCCGGGAATCATCAATATCCTTATTGGCGATGGTTCTGTACATACATTTTCCAAAGCGGGAAATCCGAAAATTCTCGTCTATTTTGGAGTTGTCAATGACGGAAATCCGGTAACTCTTCCGTAAGTCATTTTTGTCACATTTTTAATTTTTAACATTTTTGGAGTAAAAAACGATGAGACCAATTTTTTCTTTGATTATGATGATTATTTTCGTGCAATTTAATTTCGCACAGGAATTTCACGGAGCTCTTGATCCGCCAAGTATTTTGAAACCGGTTCCTGACGAATACGGTAACGATAAACGGCAATTTCAGGGGATTCCCAGCATGACGATCGCTCCGAACGGCAGGCTTTGGGCAACATGGTATTCCGGCGGAACCGACGAAGGCGATGAGAACTATGTTCTTCTCGTAACAAGCGGTGATGCCGGTAAAACATGGACGAAACCAATTCTTGCAGTTGATGTTCCGGGACCGGTTCGAACTTATGATCCTTCGATGTGGACAGACCCCGACGGTAACGTTTGGCTCTTTTGGGCACAGAGTTTCCATAATTGGGATGGTCGATCCGGTGTCTGGTGTATAACAACCGATTCCGGTAATCAAGAAAACGCCGTTTGGTCAGAACCATGTCGGCTTTGTGACGGAATTATGATGTGCAAACCGATTGCCGATTCCAAAGGGCGTTACATTTTACCGGCAGCCGTTTGGAATCTCGAACCCGATCATCCTAATCGTACACTTTCACCGGGTGCCCATTTCGTCGTTTCCGAAGACAAAGGAAAAACATGGCAATCGCTCGGACATTCGACGATTCCGCGAAAAGAAGCACTCTATGACGAACATAATATTGTCGAAAAAAAAGACGGTTCGTTTTGGTTGTTGCATCGTACAAAATATGGTATTGCGGAATCATTTTCGACGGATGCCGGTAAAACATGGAGCGAAGCAAAACCGTCCGTTTATCCTCATACCTCAGCGCGGTTTTTTGTACGGCGATTACAATCTGGCAACCTGTTGTTTGTCAAACACGGAGGAATATCGCAACGTACTGAACGAAGTCATCTTCAGGCTTTTCTTTCCGATGATGATGGTCAAACGTGGAAAGGCGGTCTCATGCTCGACGAACGAGCAGGCGTTTCGTATCCTGACGGTGATCAGACAAAAGATGGAACCATTTTCGTTATTTATGATTTTGACCGGTATGGAGCCAAAGAAATTTTGTTGGCACGTTTCACAGAGGAAGATGTTTTGGCAGGAAAAACCGTAACACAAAATGCGGCGTTACGGATTTTGGTGAACAAAGCAACAGCGGCACCTCCCCAACCGAAAACGCTTGAATTTGAACCGGCTGCCAATGCGGACGGCAAACCGTTCCGATTGGGCAAGTCGCCAACGCTTGAACTGAAAAACGCCGAACCGGATATTTTCAAAAAAGACGCAAAACTGTTCACAAATCGTGAATATCGGCTTCTCCATTATCCGAAAGAATTGGAAGGCAAAAAATTCGTTCGCAGTGAGATTCAAGGAGCTGAAGCGGTTTGTACGAGTCCGGGCATTCTGTACGTTTTTACGCCGTTACCAAACCGGAACAAGGACAATGTTACCGAAACGCTTTTGAAATCCGGTTTTGAAAAAGTTGCTGTTCCCGAAATGCTTTTCTTCGGTAATTACGTGGGAAACATCGCCACGCTTTACCAAAAAGAAGTCAAAGAAGGTGAAGTAATCAAGTTCGGCATCTGGGGATTGATCGTCTATTGATTCCTGTACGAGAACATACTAAAAATCGTAACTGTCCCTTTTGTTTTTTACAGGAAGGAAGAAGAGAAAGAAAATCTTCTGAACTCTCTGCGTCTTGGCGAGCAAACTTGAAAAAACAAAAGGGAACTTCTAAAAACCGAGATTAACCACGAAATACACGAAATTTCACGAAAAATACTAATTGTTGTAAATCATTTGTAGTAAAAAAGTGATACCAAAAATTCTTTCGTGTTTTTTTGTGTTTTTCGTGGTTAAAAAAGAGTTTTTAGAAGTTGCCTTGAGCAACTATCCCCACAAAATCCGAAATCATCAGGAATGAATCAAAAAATGTTGACCCAATCAGAAAAGTTTTATAGAATGGTCTAGGTTTATGGTTTATGGTTTATGGTTTAAAAAATTTCCCAACAGTTCATTTGGTGCTTGATTCATTACCATATTAAAATTCGGTATTAAAATTCGGTTGTTTATTAAAAAAAGACGAAACACATGTTTATTGATGAAGTGGACATTGAGGTTGAAGCGGGTAAGGGCGGCGATGGTTGCGTTAGTTTCCGGCGTGAAAAATATGTTCCGCGAGGCGGTCCTGACGGCGGCGACGGCGGACGAGGCGGAAGCGTCATTTTTCGTGCGGCAGATGTTGACAGTCTGATTCATCTGACCCAATACCGAACTTGGAAAGCCAACAACGGTCGTCCCGGCTCCGGCGCACAACGGCATGGAGCCGGAGCGGATGATATGATTGTTGATGTTCCGGTGGGTACGATGATTTTTGACAGAAAATATCACTTTTTGCTCAAAGACCTTGCAACACTTGGCGATGAAGTGGTTGTTTGCCGAGGCGGGCATGGCGGTAAAGGTAATACGCGGTTCAAAACGGCAACCAATCGCGCGCCGCGTTTGGCGGAACCGGGTGAACCGGGCGAATCACGAAGTTTGCGGCTCGAACTCAAAATGATTGCGGATGTCGGTCTTGTCGGTAAACCCAATGCCGGAAAAAGCACTCTTTTGAGCCGACTCTCCGAAGCAAAACCGGAAATCGCAGCCTACCCTTTTACAACAAAACATCCGCATCTCGGTATTGTTCGGCTTGATCCCGACCGATCCTTTGTCATGGCGGATATTCCCGGTCTCATTGAAGGTGCCAGTCAAGGAATCGGTCTGGGACACGATTTTTTGCGGCACATTCAGCGTGCCGGAATTTTGATTCATCTTATTGAACCGGCATCGGATGACGGAATTTCACCCTACGAAAATTATCAAATCATACGAAAAGAATTGACGGAATTTGATCCCTTGCTCGGTGAACGAACCGAATTGATTGTTGTTACCAAATCGGATATTCCCGAAGCGGAAACGGTTCGGGAGGAGTTGAGCCGGAAATTGAATCAGAATATTTTTCTCATTTCTTCCGCAACCGGTTTCGGTCTCAAACCGCTGACAGAAGCGATCTACAAAGAATTAAACAAAACGGAACGCGGTTGGTAGGGCGGTTGAAGAACTTTTCACCACGAAAGACACGAAAAAACACGAAGAGATTATTTTTATCATTTTGCCCGTAAAAAGAGTTGCAAGCAGATTTTTGTAAATCTTTTTGTAAATCTTTTCATTTTTCGTGAAAATTCGAGTTTTCGTGGTGAAAAAGCCAGTGTTTAGAATTTTGTTGGTGGGTTATTTTCCCTTTTTCTACGATTCCAGCACAATGGTTTTTGCGGTTTCCCGAAAGAACCGGACACCTTCCGCGACCAACGGTTGGTTGTTATCCCAATCGGATTCGTACTCAATTGAGAACGGGGCATTGACATGTTGGGCGGCACATTCTTTCAAAATTTCGCCGATTTTGCAAACGCCTTTACCGAGTGGAATATCGCGTTTTTGTTCGTTCAGGTCTTTGATATGGAAACTGACGATTCGTCCTTTGAATTTTTGGACACATTCGAGCGGATCGAGACCGCTCCGATACCAATGTCCGGTGTCGCAACAGGCTCCGACGCGGGTGCTGCAATCTTTGAGATGATCGAGAACGATTTGCGGATCCCAATAGATAGAGGGTTTCGGATGATTATGCAGTCCGACACTGATGCGGTATTCTTCGGCTAATTTATTGACGTCCGCCAATTTATCAAAGCCGGGTTCGCAGTTCAGCACGGAAATACCAACCGCTGCGGCAAAATCAAAATGCTCCCGATTGCCCGGACAAACGCCCATTGCGTGAGGCACGCAATCATTTTCGGCGAGTAATTCGCGGAATCGTTTGAAGGCGTTTTTATTTCCGGGTTTGAGCAAATCGGGACCGACACGGACATCGATTTCTTTGGACAGTTTTTGACCGCTAAACAGTTCAAAACTGGCGACTCCGCAAGCCCGAACTTTTTTAATGGCGTCTTCAAACGGAAATCGATTGAACGAATAGATTTGCGGACCGATTTTCCAACCGAGGATAACGGCATACGTTTTGTCCTGATTGGCGGTTTCAACCTGTGCCGAAGCAACCGGCAACAGGTTCGAACTAAACAACGCGGCACTGCCGAGCAATGCGGTGTTACGTAACATTTCACGTCGGGTCGTCATGGTTTTTTCTCCTTGGGAAATTGGTTTGGAAAACAAGCACTGATTGGTTTCAGCCTGTAACCGGTTGGTCAAATATTGACGGGGTTCATTTCAAACCGGTTTCAGAATGCCAATCAAAAGACCGAAGTTTATCATCTTGTCATGGCAATTGCAATACCAGACCTCCCGATAACTGCCGAACTACAACATTCAAAACAAATATTATGACGCACAAAGGCGCAAAGAACACGAAGGTTTTGATTCTAATCGGATTGATTTTCTTTGCGTCTTTTATGTCTTTATTCGCAACGAAAAATAAATAGACTTGTTCCATTATTGTCAACAGATTATGCAGATTGAACAGATTGAACAGATTTTTATAAAAAACGAATCTGTAAAATTTGTTGACAAAACTACAAAACTAAAATATCCTCTTTGTGTTCTTCGTGCCTTCGTGCGCAAACTTGAGAAACAAAAGAGACAGTTACCAAAAAAAGATGTCCTGCGTTTTCAATCAACTATGGTACGCCTTGACAAAATGTGTTAAACTAACGATGTTCCGCGAATGAAGACGCTCCTCGATTGGGGACTCGACAATATCGGATCAGACCGTGCCGATATTCTGGTCGAAGTCACCAAACAACAGAAAAAATAATATAACTGTTCACAAACTTTTTATTTCGTTACCCTTTTACCTCAAAAATCAATCATGAAACATTTTCATTTTATTGTATTTTCGTTTATTATTGTCACAGGATGGCTGCTTTCTGTTTCTGTTTTTCCGGCAACAGTTCAAGGTCAGGAGTGGAATGTACGCGATCATATTCCGTTGGATCAATTTACGATTCAGTGTCATCGCGGAGCCGGAAATCTTTCGCCGGAAAATTCGCTCGAAGCCTTTGAAATCGCATGGAATCTCGCAACCATTCCCGAAGCCGACCTCCGATTGACAAAAGACAGAGTTATTGTTGCTTTTCATGACAATAATTTCAAACGGATTCTTCCCAATGCCTCAGAAGAAGTACAGAAACAAGGTATTGCCGATCTGACTCTGGATGAAGTCAAAAAACTTGACATCGGAATTTGGAAAGGTGAACAATTTGCCGGACAACGTGTCGCAACACTTCGTGAAGTTTGCGACGTGTTGAAAAAATATCCGAAACGTCAAATTTATATCGACATCAAAAAAGTCGATTTTGTACAACTGGCACGGGAAACAGAAGGCGTGCATCCGCAACTCATTTTGGCAAGTTCCAACCACGAAGAAATCAAACAATGGAAAAAACTTGCCCCGAAATCGTTCACGTTACATTGGATGGGAGCCGCCGAAGAAAAATTGACGGAACGACTTAACCAATTGGAAAAAGTTCAGTTCGACGCCATTGACCAACTTCAAATTCATGTCAATATCAACAACAATAAAGAGGGTCAATTTTCGCCGTCGGATGATTTTCTTCGCAAAACGGGTGAACGCTTGCGCGGGTACGGTATTTTGTTTCAAACGTTGCCGTGGAATGGGAACGATCCGAAAATTTACCAACGCCTTCTTGATCTCGGTGTTGCCAGTTTTGCAACGGATTTTCCCGATGTTACGATTGATGCTGTCCGAAACTATTACGGTCAATCAGGAAAAAAACCACAGTAAAATTTGCCAACTATTCGGGAATTTGTCCGTTTTTGTTTTATTTTTTACGGGAAGAAAGAAGTGAAAGAAATGCAATGTTAAAACGACATGATAAAAAACCTTCCATAAATTTGTTTAATGGGTTCGTTTTTATTGTAGGGGCAATCCCTTGCGGTTGCCCCGAACCATCACAAATTCAGGACGACCGTAAATTCAGGGCGACCGCAAGGGTCGCCCCTACGGGTAAATGGTTCTTTCATTTTTACGAGTTGCCGAATTTTTCAGCGGTTTTTGGAATTACGAGCGGATCATATCACGAAGCGTTTGCTCCAACGGAATGAGCGGCGTCCAACCGGTTGCACGGCGTAATTTTTCGGCATTGCCCACCACCACCGGCGCGTCGTTGGGACGAAGCAACGCCGGAACCATCTCAATTGTTGTTTCAAGTTCCAGAATTTTTGAAATCATTTCAATCACATTCAAAAGCGAAACACCCTCGCCGCGACAAACATTGTACACTTCACCGGCTTTACCCTTTTCCAGCAAAAGATGATAAGCCCGCACCACATCCCGAACATCCAAAAAATCCCGAATCAAATGAATATTGCCCGTTTTGATAACAGGTTTGTCACAGCCGTTTCGTTTGGCTTCGAGCAATTGCCGGACAAAAGACGCAATAACAAACCGCTCACTTTGTCCCGGTCCGGTATGACTAAATGATCGCGTCGAAACAATGTCCAATGCGTCTTTTTCAATAGAAGATCGAATCAATTGCTCCTGAGCCAAACGGCTTTGACCATACGGATTGATCGGCTGGCAACTCCGCGATTCCTCCAACGGCATGGTTTCGCCCGCCGCGTTACCGTACACCTCAGAGGAACCAACCGCCAACAACCGGAATTTCAAAGTCGAGAACCGCCGCATTGATTCGAGCAAATTGTGCAATATTCCCACATTGTTCGACATGCACGCCGCCGGATTTTGCCAACTCGCCGCAACACTGCTCATCGCCGCAAGATGAATCAAAGCATCCGGCTTAAACTCGCTAATCAGTGTTGCCAACGGCTCCGGCTTTGTCAAATCAACCGATTCAAAACGGAAGGAAAACCGGTGAAATGTTAAAATCGGCGGTTCGGAATGACAATCAAGCCCTAAGATTTCCGCCGGACTATTTGACGCCGTATCAAAATAATTCAATAAATGACCGCCAACAAATCCGCCCACTCCCGTTATTAAACACTTTTTCATAAAATGCCCTTGTCTTTTTGATTAAGAATCTTATAATCTCCAAAAGTACAAGCCTCTTGTCCGGGTTTGCTGGAAGGTCAACCTATATCGTGGATCAAAGTCATTATACGGCTGATACAAGTGTACGCCCGACTTTCATCCGTCTCGAAGCGACAAATTCCTGTCGCGAATTCCGGGAAGAGGTTTGTTTTTTTTGTTTTCAGAGTTTTCTTCGTAACCTTGCAACAAAAGGTTACGCCGGTTTTTTTGAGAATCATATTCAACAGTAGAACCCCAATAAAATACCAGATTGTTCCAATACAGGCAAGACAAGATCGAATCAGGTCGGTCAATAATTGCTAAGATTGAGACGGATAAATCAACTATGGGATTTCAAGACCGAGATTATAACCGCTCCGAACCTTACGATGACAATGGCTATTACCGTTCCCGACGCGGTTCCGTGTCAATAACAATGCGGTTGGTATTTATCAACTTTGTGCTTTGGCTTGCCAACGGTTTTCTTTTTGCCGACTCGCATTTTCTAATGGCTGTCATGGCAATCGTGCCGGGAACATTAAAAGACCCGGAACTTTGGTGGAAATTCCTGACGTATGGTTTCGCGCATTCTCCGACCGATTTCTGGCATATTGGCGGTAATATGCTGGGGTTGGTGATGTTCGGTTACGGCATGATGCTTGGAATCGGTCAAGGCGGTTTCGGATTGGTTCGCGGTGAAAATATCGAAGACCGGCTCGGACGCACAGAGTATCTTGCCTTTTACCTTTTGACCATCGTTTTCAGCGGAATCGTCTATGCCGCCCTCACTGACGCAGGTTGTTTGGGAGCCTCCGGCGGTGTGACGGGGATTGTTATTTTGTACGCGCTGTTCTATCCCACCAAAACGCTGTTATTTTGGGGAATCCTGCCGTTGCCCATGTGGGCGATTGGAATTCTCATCGTTTTCATGGACGCACAAGGCGCATCAGGAATCGGGACAGGCGGTATCGCTTACGTTGCTCATCTCGCCGGTGCGGGTTTTGCTCTCTTCTATTATTACTTTTTCGCCCAACATCATCGGAAAATCACCAATGGCTTGACCGGTTGGGGAAAATTTTTCCGCAAAAAATTCAAACCAAAACCCAAATTGCATCTTTACCCCGAAGACAATTCAACCCAAAACCCAACCAAGCAAGGAAAAAAATCAGAAAAAGAGGAAGAATTTGAAAAACGTCTTGATGAAATTCTTGGTCGTTACGGTAGGGTGGGCGAAGCCGGGCTGACCAAAGAAGAACGCGACTTTTTACAACGTGCCAGCAAAAAATATCGCGATAAAGAAAAATAACCGTTGGGGAATTGAGGCTTGGAAACCGGAAACACCTAATCCAAAATAACGTTCGCCACTCCGTAATTTACAAATTTTACGCCATAATTTTTCCC